>NZ_JBEZDN010000186.1:0-11764 GCF_040648315.1 Pseudonocardia sp. NPDC049154 | reverse complement strand
GCCGTGCCCGCGGGCAAGCTGGGCTGGAACTGGGCGATGTTCGCCTACCACTCCTGGCAGCGGCTCTCGAAGCTCGACGCCGTGCACGGCGGCGGCCTGCACCGGCGGCCCTGGCGGGCGCACCCCGACTGCCACTGCGGCGCGAGCCCGCGGGCGGCACCGGTCCCGGCACCGCGGATCGCGCCAGGAAAGGCGCCTGTGGCAGCCGGCGTGAGGGCGGGTGTGACGGAGACCTCCCCCACGTGCGCCGCGGAGGTCGGCGCGACGTGCGGGCCGGCGGCACGGCGGGAGACAATCATGAGGTGAGCGACATCCCCCGCCGCACCTCCTCCCGCACGGCCAAGCTGGCCAGCCTGCCGCTCGGGGTCGCCGGACGCGCCGCCGCCGGATGGGGCCGGCGGCTCGCCGGTGGCGACCGTGACCAGATCTCCGCGCAGATGATGGCCAAGAGCGCCGAGCAGCTCTTCGCGGTCCTGGGCGAGCTCAAGGGCGGCGCGATGAAGTTCGGCCAGGCGCTGAGCATCTTCGAGGCCGCGGTGCCCGAGGAGCTCGCCGGCCCGTACCGCGAGGCGTTGACCAAGCTGCAGAGCGCGGCCCCGCCGATGCCGCCGGCCGACGTGCACCGGATGCTGGCCGAGCAGTTCGGGCGCAACTGGCGGTCGCGGTTCCAGGACTTCGACGAGGAACCCGCCGCGGCGGCGAGCATCGGCCAGGTGCACCGCGGCGTGTGGCGCGACGGCCGGGAGGTCGCCGTCAAGGTCCAGTACCCGGGCGCGGAGGAGGCCCTGCGGTCCGACCTGCGCCAGCTGTCCCGGATGAGCCGCCTGTTGCAGCCGCTGGCGCCCGGCATGGAGATCAAGCCGCTGATCACCGAGCTGCAGGAGCGGATGGTCGAGGAGCTCGACTACCGGGACGAGGCCGACAACCAGCGGGCCTTCGCCGCCGAGTACGACGGCGATCCCGAGATCCGGGTGCCGAAGGTCGTGGCGTCGGCGCCGCGGGCGATGGTGAGCGAGTGGGTCACCGGGCGCCGGCTGTCCGACGTGATCCGCTCGGGCACCCAGGAGGAGCGCGACCACGCGGGCGCGCGGCTCGCGGGGTTCCACTACTCCGCGCCCTACCGGCTGCACCTGCTGCACTCCGACCCGCACCCCGGCAACTTCCAGGTCCTCGACGACGGCCGGCTGCTCGTCGTCGACTTCGGGGCGGTCGCGCGGCTCCCCGAGGGACTGCCGGCACCGCTGACCGTCATGACGAAGTTCGCCCTGGAGAACCGGCCCGCCGACCTGCTGCAGCTGCTGCGGGACGAGGACTTCGTGCGCCCCGGGACCGAGCTCACCGCGGAGGAGGCGCTGGCCTACCTGGCGCCGTTCACCGAGCCCCTGCACACCGAGAGCTTCCGGTTCACGCGGGCCTGGCTGCAGAAGCAGGCCGAGCGTGTCGGCGACCTGCGGCGGCCCGAGTTCGACACCGGGCGTGCGCTGAACCTGCCGCCGCAGTACCTGCTGGTGCACCGGGTCACCCTCGGCACGCTCGGGGTGCTGTGCCAGCTCGAGGCGGAGGTCCCGCTGCGGGGCATCGTCGGCCGCTGGCAGCCCGAGCTGTTCGCGGCCAGCTGACCAGCCGCACCGACGGCGCCGGCCCGGATCCGGACGCATGACGCCCGCCCCGGAGGTAGCTCCCGGGGCGGGCGTCAGGAACCGCGGCGGGACGCGCGGCGGCCGTCGTGGCGAGCGAGGGCGGCGGGGCGTCACCCGTCGCCGGGCCCGGTCCGGTGCGGCGGACGGGGTCCCGGCGGACGTGCACCGCGGTGCCCTCCCGCGACTCAGCCGGAGGCGGCGCGGGCGCGCGCGGCCCGGCGGGCGGCGTAGGCCGCCAACCGGTCCCAGCGCCGGCCCGCGGAGAGCCGACGCGCGAGCCGGTGGTCGCGCGCGGCCTCCTCCGCTTCTTGCTGTCGCGATCGGGCCAGGGCTTCGTTCATCACCAACATCGCGGTGCCCTGGGCGTCGACGCGGTGTCGCACGCCGTGGGCCGGTCGGTCGGTGCGGATCACGAGATCGGTCATCGGACTGTCTCCTCTGATGGGACGCCGCCCCGGGGGAAGGGATCGGGCGCCGGTCTGTCGGACGGGTGGTTCTCGATCGGTCAGGCGCAGGGCCGGGCGGCCGTGGCGGCCATCTGCCGGGCCCGCTCCTGGGCCTTCTGGTGGGCCTCGGCCCAGGCCCGGTCACGGGCGAGGTCCGCCTTGCTGGGTCGGCCCCTCGGGCGCTTGCGCGGGACGACGACTCCTCGTTCGAAGATCTCGCCGCCCCACACGCCCCAGGGCTCCTCGCGGGACAGCGCGCCCGCGAGGCACTCGATCCGGATCGGGCAGCTCTCGCAGAGCGCCTTCGCCTTCTCCAGCTCGGCCGGGGCCTCGGCGAACCACAGGTCCGCGTCGCCCTGCCGGCAGGGCAGGTCCAGACCGGACTCGGGGGTCTCGCTGAGCAGACCGCCGAGGTCGGGAGCGGTGTCGCCGCCGCCGTACTCGTGCCTGATCGCCCCGCCGTCGCACGGGGTGGATCTGACTAGCACCGCACTACCTCCTGGTGTGGTGGGTGTTTCGCTTCCTTCGGTGGTGGATGGATGGACGGACGTGTCCCGGGTGGGGACACGAAAAAGGGCCGCGGATCCCTGGTGTGGGTTCCGCGGCCCCGAAACTCGACGGCCGGCTGGGCTGCTACGACCTTCGTCGGCACAGCCCGTTCGGAACGGACACACCTGTCCAGTTGTGATCGGCGATGACCGCGACCTGCGGCACCTGCTTCTCGGTGACGACGCGGAACGCGGCGAACGGCCAACCGCCGCGCGGGCGGCGGAGGGACGGCGCGACACCGAGGCGGGTGGAGGCACCGGCGGGCGCGATCGCACGCGGCGTCCCGGTCGTCCCGGTCGTCATCGCGAAGATCTCCATGGCGGCGCCTCCTCTCCGGCTGCTCGGCGCGGTTCCGTGCGGAAGGACGGGGCGTTGCTCCGTCCGTGCATGTGAGACTAGAAGGGGCGCCCCGACGCGCACAACAGAATTAATCCGTTGATTCGAGAAGCAGTTTCCGGTCCACCCGGGCGTCGTCGATCGTTCGCCCCGGGATCACCGGCCATGACCCGTGCCGCCACCCCCGCTGCGGTGGGCGGTCAGGCGCCCGAGTCGCTGACCAGCGCGAGGACCTCGCCCCCGTACCGGTCGAGCTTGCGGGCCCCGATCCCGGGGATCCCGACGAGCGCGGCGGCGTCGGCCGGGCGCTGCTCGGCGATCGCGGTGAGGGTCGCGTCCGTGAAGATCACGTAGGACGGCACGCCCTGCCGTCTGGCCACCTCACCGCGCCAGTCGCGCAGCCGCTCGAGGAGCTCGGTGTCCACGTCCGACGGGCACGCCCCGCACCGCTGCAGCTTCAGCGCGGTGGTGCCGATCAGCGGCTCCCCGCACACCCGGCAGCGCGGCTTCGGCCCGCCCGACCGGCGGCGGTCGCCCTGCGCGACGCGCGAGGCCGGGTGCTCCTCGGGGATCAGCCCGTACAGGAAGCGGCTACGGCGGCGCTGCCGGCCGCGGCCCGCGGCGCGCGCGAGCGCCCACGACATCCGCAGCACCCGCCGGGCCCGGGTCACGCCGACGTAGAGGAGCCGGCGCTCCTCCTCGATCGCGGACTCGTCCCCCTCGGCGTGCTGGATCGGGAGGGTCCCGTCGACCAGCCCGACGAGGAACACGACGTCCCACTCCAGGCCCTTGGCGGCGTGCAGGGACGCCAGCGTGACGCCCTGGACCACCGGCGGGTGCGACGCGTCCGCCCGCGTCTCGAGCTCGGCGGAGAAGCGGCGCAGGTCCGCCTGCGGCTCGACCGCCGCCAGCTCCTCGGCCAGCCCCACCAGCGCCAACAGCGACTCCCACTGGGCCCGCATGGCCGTGCCCGCGGGCGGCTCGTCCGTGAGCCCGACCGTCCCGAGCACCCGGCGCACCGCGGTGACCAGGTCCATCCCCTCGGGCAACGGCGGGGCGGTGCGCAGCGCGATCATCGCCCGCCGCACCTCGGCGCGGGTGAAGAAGCGCTCGCCGCCGCGCACCTGGTACGGCACGCCGGCCTCGGTGAGGGCCTGCTCGTAGCTCTCCGACTGCGCGTTGATCCGGAACAGCACCGCGATCTCGGCGGGCGGGGTGCCGTCGGCGATCAGCCTGCGGATCTTGGCCGCGACGGCCGCGGCCTCGGCGGGCTCGTCCTCGTACTCGGCGAAGTCCGGGTCCGGCCCGGGCGGCAGCTGCCCGACGAGCCGCAGCCGGCTGCCGGCGACCCGGCCGCGCGCGGCGCCGATCACCGAGTTCGCACAGGCGACGATCTGCGGGGTGGAGCGGTAGTCCCGGGTGAGCCGGACGACGGTGGCCTCCGGGAAGCGGCGCGGGAAGTCCAGCAGGAAGCGGGGCGAGGCGCCGGCGAAGGTGTAGATCGTCTGGTTGGCGTCGCCGACGACGGTGAGGTCGTCCCGCTCGCCGAGCCAGGCGTCGAGCACCCGCTGCTGCAGCGGGGTGACGTCCTGGTACTCGTCGACCACGAAGCACCGGTACCGGTCGCGGAACTCCTCGGCGACCGTGCGGTGCTCCTCGAGGGCGGCCGCGACGTGCAGCAGCAGGTCGTCGAAGTCGAGGGCCTCGGCCTGGTTCTTCAGCGCCTCGTACCCCGCGTAGACCTGCGCGACCTGCTCGACCGGGCCCGGGACGTCCCGCCGCAGCCGGGCGACCTCGGCCGGGTAGCTCTCCGGGGTGACCAGGCTGGACTTGGCCCACTCGATCTCGGTGGCGAGATCGCGCAACGCGTCCGAGTCGGTGCCCGCCCGGGCGCGCGCCGCGGCCTGGCCGATCAGCCGGAGCTTGCCCTCGAGCAGCTGCCACTGCCGGTCCCCGACGACCCGCGGCCAGAAGTAACGCAGCTGCCGCAGGGCGGCCGCGTGGAAGGTGCGGGCCTGGACGCCGCCGGCGTCGAGCGAGCGGAGGCGGGTGCGCAGCTCCCCCGCCGCCCGCGCCGTGAACGTGACGGCCAGGACCTGCCCGGGCGCCACGTGCCCGTGCCCGACGAGGTGGGCGATCCGGTGCGTGATCGTGCGCGTCTTCCCGGTGCCCGCGCCGGCGAGCACGCAGACCGGGCCGCGCGGCGCGGTGACGGCGGCCCGCTGTTCCTCGTCGAGCCGGTCGGGGTCGGCCGGAGCCGTCACGGAAGCCGTCACCATCCCATCCTGACAAACCCCACCGACGGTTCCCGCGCACCCTCGCGGCGTGACCCACCGCACAATCGGGTGCGGAACGGCGTGCCCGTCGCCGCTGTTGAACGGGGCATGGCGAAGCTGACGATGTACTCGACGACGTGGTGCGGCTTCTGCCGCCGCCTCAAGCTCCAGCTCGACGAGGCGGGCATCGAGTACCGCGAGATCGACATCGACCGGAACCCCGACGCGGCACGGTTCGTCGAGGGCGTCAACGGCGGCAACCAGACGGTGCCCACGGTCCTCTTCCCGGACGAGACCACCGCCACGAACCCGAGCTTCGCCGAGGTGAAGAAGCGGCTCACCGCGGCCTGACCCGCGCCGCACGGCCCCGACCGGACCCGTCCGGCCGGGGTCGCGCCGTTCTCGGCGCCGTGCGGTCGCCCGCTCAGCCCCGCGCCGCCCACGAGTCGAGCATCGACCTGGCGATCGACACCCGGCCGGGGAGCAGGACGAGCTTGCCGTCCGACTCGTCGCGGGCTCCCCAGTCGCCCTTGTCCATCGCCGCGCGCAGCTCCTCGCGGGTGACCCAGATGGCCTCCTCGATCTCGCCGTCGGCCGGCCGCAGCGGCTGGTCCGGGTCGGCCACCGCCTGGAACCCGACCATCAGCGACCGCGGGAAGGGCCAGGCCTGGCTGCCGAGGTAGCCGACCTCCGAGACCTCGACGCCCACCTCCTCGTGGATCTCGCGCATCACGCACGCCTCCAGCGACTCCCCGGCCTCGACGAAGCCGGCGAGCACCGAGTACCGCCCGGGCGGCCAGACCGGCTGGCGGGCGAGCAGGACGCGGTCGGCGCCGTCGTGCACCAGGCAGATGACCGCCGGGTCGGTGCGCGGGTACTCCTCGTGCTGATGGGCCTCGCAGCGCCGGGCCCAGCCGGCGTTGTGCGGGTGGGTCGGCGAGCCGTCCCGGGCGCAGAAGCGCGCGGTGTCGTGCCAGTTCAGGGCCGCGACGGCGCCGGTGAACAGGCCCGCGCCGAGGGCGTCGAGCTCCGCGCCGACGGCCCGCAGGTCCGCCCAGTCCGCCGGGTCGTCCCCCGCCGCGAGGTCCGGCCGGCCGCGGGCCGCCCAGTAGGCAACCCCTTCGGCCTCACCGAGCAGCACGGCGTCCCCCGGCGGGGCCGGCGCGATCTCCTCGGCGGGCCGGGTGCGCAGGACGGCGCCGGAGCCGGCGGCCGCGTCCCAACCCGCGGCGTCGCCCTCCCGGAAGCGGGACTGCGGCGCGGCATCCCAGGAGACCGGGGTGCGCCCCTTCTCGTCGACGACGACCACGCGGGCGGTCGGCCAGGTGGCCTTCTGCCGGTCCGCGTCGAGCCGCAACGGCTCGTCGCGCACCACCGTGCCCCGGGAGAGGACGGGCGGGGTGACCAGCTCGAACGTCATTCCACGCCTCCCAGCGCGCGCAGCCGCGGGCCGATCACCTCGGCGTCGCCCACGACGACGCCGGTGAACCGCTCCGGCGCGAAGTACTCGAGGGCGGCCTCGGCCACCTGATCGGGTGTGACCGCCTCCAGCCGCACCGGCCGCTCGCGCAGCCAGTCGATCGACAGGCCGGCGGCGTCGAGCGCGGCGAGGGTGGACGCGAGACCGCCCTGGCTGTCCAGCGAGATGAGCAGCGAGCCGATCGCGTACCGGCGGGCCGCCTCGATCTCGTCCGCGGTGGGCGGCACCGCGACCATGCGGCCCAGCTCGTAGCGGGTCTCGAGCAGCGCGGCCGCGGTGACCTCGCTCGCGACGTCCGTCTCCACGCCCAGCACCGCCCCGCCCGGCACGAACTCGGTGCCGGAGTGGGCGCCGTAGGTGTAGCCCTTGTCCTCGCGGACGTTCTCCATCCAGCGGGAGGAGAAGTAGCCGCCGAACACGAGGTTGGCGAGCTGGAAGGCCGCGTAGCCCTCCTCGTCCCGGCGCAGCGCCGGCGCGGTGAGCCGCAGCTGCGACTGCACCGAGCCGGGGCGGTGCACCAGCTCCAGCGGGCCGGCCGCGGTGATCGGCGGCGACCCCAGTTCGCGGGCCTGCGCCGCGCCCGTCCAGCCGCCCAGGACCTTCCCGACGGCGGCGATCGCCTCGGTGGGGTCGAGCTCGCCGACCAGCACGAGGGTGGAGCCGCGCGGCACCACGCCCTCGGCGTGCAGTGCGCGCACGTCACCGGGTTCGACGGCCGCGACCGCCTCGCCCGAGGGCATCTCCAGCGCCACCGGGTGGTCGCCGAACCGCTTGCGCTGCAATGCCTCCCGCGCCACCGTGCGGGGCTGCGCCCGGGCCACGGAGATGCGCTCGACGAGCCGTTCGCGCTCGCGGAGCAGCTCGGGCTCGGGATAGGTCGCGCCGGTGAGCACGTCGGCGAGGACGTCGAGCACCGCCGGCAGCCCCTCCGCCAGCCCCGAGCCGTGCACGAGCAGCCGCTCGGGGTCGACGGCCACGCCGAGCTCGGCGCCGACGCCGGCCAGCTCGTCGTCGATCCCCACCCGGTCGTGGGTGGCGGTGCCGGTGAGCATGGCCGACGCCAGGAGCTCGGCCCGGGCGGTGAACGCCGGGTCCGCGACGGGGCCGGGCGCGGCGAACGGCACGCGCAGCCGCATCTCGACCATCGGCACGCCCGGCCGGTGCACGGCCAGCACGCGCAGCCCGGACGGCAGCGTCTCGGTGACGACCTCGGGCAGCGGGACCTCGCGCGTGGCACCGAGCGGGGGCAGCGGGCGCGGGCCCGCCGGGGTGCGGCCGATCTCCTCGGCGGTGCGGTGCGTGGTGGGCGCGCTCATGCGCCGGCCTCCTCGGGGTTCGCCAGCTCGGCGGGGTCCTCGCTGCCCGGCGCGGCGCCCGCGGTCGGCTCGACCAGCAGCACGGCCCGACCGGCCGAGCGCAGGGACTCCGCGGCGGCCCGGACCTGCTCCGGGGTGACGGCCGCGATGCGCGCGGGCAGCTCCTGGGCGATCTCGGCGCGGCCGTAGAGCAGCTCGCGGGCGCCGAGGCCGAGCATCCGGTACATCACCCGGTCGTCCTCGTGGTGCAGGGAGGCGGCCCAGCGCGCGGACTGCCGGGCCAGCTCCTCGGCGCTCGGGCCCTCGGCCGCCAGCTTGTCCAGCTCCTCGTCGATCGCGCCGAGCACCCGCTCCGGGTCGACGGCTCCCGGGTGCACGGCGGTGATCGTGAACGTGTCCGGGTCCCGCGCGTCGAGCGGGCCGCCCATCAGCCCGTTGCTGGCCCCGACGTCCGTGACCAGGCCGTCCGCATGCACGAGGCGGCGCTGCAGCCGGGCGGCCTCGCCGTCGCCGAGGACGGAGGCGAGCAGGGCGTGACCCAGGTACGCGTCGAGCTCCGTCGACGGGTCCGGCACCCGGTACCCGACGGCCAGCGCGGGCATCGGGGCGTGCGCGTCGGCCACCGTGCCGCGGCGCTCGGAGCCCGGGACCGGCTCGCCGAACGACGGCCGCGCCGGCGTCGGCCGGGCCGGGATGTCGCCGAAGTGCTTCTCCACCAGTGCCAGCACCTCGTCCACCCCGCCGGCGGCCGCGAAGTCACCGTGCACGGTCACCTGCGCGTTGCCCGGGGCGTAGTAGGTGTCGAAGAAGGACGCCGCGTCGTCCAGCGTGGCCTGCTCGAGCTCGGTGAAGTCGCCGTAGCCGTTGTGCGCGTTGGGGAAGGTGTCGTAGAGGACGGGCGGCAGCAGGATCCAGGGAAACCCGCCGTAGGGCCGGTTCAGGACGTTGAGCCGGATCTCCTCCTTGACCACGTCCACCTGGTTGCGGAGGTTCTCCTCCGTGAGCTTCGGGGCCCGCAGCCGGTCCGCCTCGAGGAACAGCGCGCGTTCGAGCGCAGCGCCGGGCAGCACCTCGAAGTAGTCCGTGTAGTCCTGGTGGGTCGAGCCGTTGAACACCCCGCCCGCACCCTGGACCTGCCGGAAGTGCTCCAGCTTCGCCAGGCTCTCGCTGCCCTGGAACATCAGGTGCTCGAAGAGGTGGGCGAAGCCGGTGCGCCCCTCGGGCTCGGACCGGAAGCCGACGTCGACGTGCACCGCGACGCCGACGACCGGGGTGGCCGGGTCGGGCGCGAGGAGCACACGCAGGCCGTTGGGGAGCGTGGCCCGGTGGAGTTCGGGAGCTGGCACGTCCCGACCCTATCCCCGCACCCCGACAGTCCGCCGGACGATCGGTCCTCCCCGCCCGCCGGCCGGGTGGGGCTGTCCCCCGGCGAGGAGTGGGGTCGTGATCATCGCGGGCGGGGGCGCACACGATCGTTCCGCGGGCCGCCGACCGGCACAGTTCACGGCATCGGAGGAACCACCCCGGCTCCCCCGCCCGACGCCCCCGAGGAGCTCCCGATGTCCGGCTGGAACAGCAAGTACGACGAGAAGCACCACAACGACCACGACGACCGCGACCACGACGGCAAGTGGGACCACGACGGTCACAAGGACCGGGACCACGAGAACGGCCGCGACCACGACTGGGACAAGGACCACGGCCACGACGGACACGGCCACGACGGCGGCCACGACGGCGGCCACGACTGGGACAAGGACCACGACGGGCGCGGCGACGACTGGGACCACGACAAGGACCACGGCAGGTGCGACGACTGGGACGACCACTCGTCCCACGGCCACGAGCACGCCTGGGCGCACTGAGCGCCCCGCAGTTCGTCTCGCGCGGCACTCCCTCAGGGGGTGTCGCGCGATCGACGTTCCCCGTGAGGCGCCGGAGCGGTCGGGAGGGCCGAGCCCGGCCGGCTACGCCGGGGGCAGCACCACGAACTGGCGGAGGGCCAGGTCGGGGTAGGTGACCGGGCCGCGGGGGCCCGGGGTGTGGTCGACGTTGATGCCGGTCTCGGGGAGGCCGAGCAGCTTGTAGCCGTCGAGCAGCCGGGTCGGGCTGTTCCAGAAGACCCCGGTGCCGGTGTAGGCGTCGATGAAGCGGTGGGCGACGGCCTCGTCGGCGGCACACACGCAGGCGGCCAGCCCCGACGTCTCGCGCGCGGCGGTCAACGCGGCGTCGACCGCGCCGTCGACGGGCGCGACCGTCACGTGCGCCTCGTTCCCGGAGTCGAGCGCCCACTCGTGGCCGAGGGCGTGCACGTGCGGCGGCAGGCTCAGCGCGATCCCGCGGTCCCGCAGCACCTTCTCCGCGACGGGCAGCAGCTTCTCGTAGACCGGCCGGTCGATGAGCAGCAGGTTCAGCCGGTTGCAGACCCCGAGGCGGTCGGTCGAGTCGTGCACCAGCCGCTCGACGACGGTCTCCTCGGCCGACGAGTCCAGGTACAGCACGCCGCCGCCGTCGGCGTGCGCGAGCACGCGGGTGCCCGCGGCGGCGCCCAGCATCGACAGCTTGCGCGTGACCTCGCCGCTCCCCCGCACCACGACGAGCGGCACCAGGTCCGGCAGCCCGACCAGCGCCTCGGCGCCGGCGTGCCCCGGCAGCGGGACGAGCTGCACCGCGTCGGCGGGGATGCCGTGCGCGGCGAGGGCGGGAGCGACGACCTTCTCGAGCAGGGCGGTCGCGCTGCCCAGCGCCGCGGCACCGGTGCGCAGGACGGCGGCGCTGCGGGCCTTGAGGACCTGGGAGGCGACGTCGATCGTCACGTTCGGGCGGGCCTCGAACACCGCGCCGATCACGCCGACCGGGATGCTGCGCTCGAAGACGCGCTCACCGGTCGGGAGGTTCCGCACGAACCGCTCCACCGGCGGCTCCGGGGTCGCGGCCAGCACCTCGAGCTGCGTCGCCATGTCGGCGAGCCGCTCCGGGGTGAGCCGGAGCCGGTCGAGCAGCCCGCCGGCCATACCGTTGGCGGTGGCCGCCTCGACGTCCTTCGCGTTCGCCGCCAGCAGCGCGGAGGCCTCCTCGCGGAGCAGCCCGGCCGCGGTGCGCAGCGCGGCGTCGACCGCGGCGCCGCCCGCCGCCCGCACTCCCGGGGCGGCCGCGGCCGCGCGCTGGGCGGCGGTCCGGACGGCGGCGAACTCGGGTGCTTCGGCGGCTGCGCTCACGCGACAACCGTACGACACGGCCGCCCGGGATATTCCTGCTCCACCGGCGGGAACGGGATGCCGACCGCGGCCCCGCCACCACCCGCTCGTGCCCGAGGAGTTCGGCGTCAGACGGGTTCGGCGTGGACGACGATGTTGTCCTCGTACGACCTCGTGCCCGGGTCGAAGCCGCCGCCGCAGGTCACGAGCACCAGGCGCGGCGGGCCGGTGCGCGTGAAGGTGTCCGCGGGCAGGGCGGCCTTCCCGAACTCCCGTCGCGCGACGACCCGGTAGCGGACCGCGCGCCCGTCGTCGCCGGTCAGGACCACCGGTTCCCCGACGGCCAGCTCGGGCAGGACCGCGAGGATCCCGATCCCGGCGACCCGCGAGTCCACGTGCCCCGCGACCACGACGGTGCCGGTCCCGGAGGCCGGAGTCGCCGCTCTACCTGGCCCGGACCGGCCGCGAGGCCGAGGCCCGCGCCGTGATCGACGACATGGTGCGGCGCACCGGCGCCACGCCCG
>NZ_JBEZDN010000185.1:0-11966 GCF_040648315.1 Pseudonocardia sp. NPDC049154 | reverse complement strand
GTCTCGAGGGCAAGGTCGCCTTCATCACCGGTGTGGCCCGGGGCCAGGGCCGCAGTCACGCGCTCACACTGGCCCTTGTGGCCACGCCGGCCAGCACCAGGCCGGCCGCGAGCAGCAGCCCGCCCTCGGTCAGCAGTGCGGTCGACAGCGTGACCACCCCGCCCCCGACCAGCAGCGCCGCCAGCGGCGGGGTCAGGCCGCGGACCAGCAGGTCCTGCGTGGCGTCGGTGTCGCTGACCAGCCGCGAGACGAGGTCGCCCGAGCGGAACCGGCGGACCGGCTCGGTGGCCGCGAGGCGGGCGTAGACGCGGTCCCGGGCGTCGGCGAGGGTGCGCAGTGCGGCGTCGTGGGTGACCAGGCGTTCGAGGTAGCGGGCCACGCCGCGGGTCACGCCGAGCGCACGGGTCAGCACCACCGCGACGCTCAGCGCGGTCACGGCCGGATGGGTCGCGGCGGTCGCGATCAGCCAGGCCGCCAGCGAGAGCAGCCCCACGCCCGCGGCCGTCGCCGCGGCCCCGAGCAGCACGCCCAGCGCGAACCGGCCGCCCCGAGGTCGCGCGAGCCCCAGCATCCGCACCACCCCGTGAGTGCGTACTGCCCCTAGAGGGTCACTCATCACTCACGACCCTCGCTGACCAGCGCCGGAGCGACGAGCCGGACGAGTCCGGCGCCGGCCGGCAGCTCGTCGGCCCACGCCGGGTCGTGCGTCACGATCACCGCGGTCCGGCCCTCGACCAGCCGCCCGACCGCGCGCCGCACGGCGGCCGCGTTGTCCGGGTCCAGGTGGGCGGTCGGCTCGTCGAGCAGCACGAGCGGCGGGGTCTCCGCGCACTCGGCCCGCAGGAAGGCCCGGGCGAGCGCGACCCGCTGGCGCTGCCCGGCCGACAGCCGCGCGCCCCGCTCGCCGAGCCGGGTGGCGAACCCCGCGGGCAGCCCGGCCACGACGTCGTCGAGCTCGGCCAGGGTGGCGGCCCGGCGCACGGCCGCCATCGGCGCGTCAGGCTCGCCGAGGCGGATGTTGCCGGCGAGCGTGTCGTCGAACAGGTACGGGTCCTGGGGCACCCACGCGACGGCGCGGCGCCAGCGGTCGGGGTCGGCCGCGGCGAGATCGTCCCCGTTCACCGTGATCCGGCCCGAGGTGGGCTCGACGAACCGCAGCAGCAGGCCGAGCAGGGTGGACTTGCCCGCCCCGCTCGGCCCCGTGACGAGCGTGGTGCCGCCGGCGGGCAGGGTCAGGTCGAGGTCGTGGAGGGCGTCGTGGACCCGGCCGGGGTACTGGACCGTGACGCCGTGCAGGCGGATGGCGCCGGTCGGAGCGGCACCGGTGCCGGCGGGGACAACGCCGGCCCGGTCGTCGAGCACCGTGAAGACCTGCTGGGCCGCGGCGATGCCCTCCATGCTGGCGTGGAACCGCGCCCCGACCTCGCGCAGCGGCAGGTACGCCTCGGGCGCGAGGATCAGCACGAGCAGCGCGGTCTCCAGGTCGAGGCGGCCGTAGAGCAGTCGGAAGCCGACCTCCACGGCCACCAGCGCCACGGCGAGCGTCGCCAGGACCTCGAGCACGAAGGCGGACAGGAACGCCACCTTCAGCGTGCCCATGGTCGCCTCGCGGTGCTGGTCGGTGACCTTCCGGACCAGCGCCGCCTCGGCCTTCGCGCGCCGGAACAGGGCGAGCGTGGGCAGCCCCTCGACGACGTCGAGGAAGTGCCCGCCGAGCCGGTTCAGCAGCGCCCACTGGCGGTTCGTCCGGGCCTGCGTGTGCATGCCGACCAGCGCCATGAACAGCGGGATCAGGGGGACGGTCACCGCGACGACGACCGCCGACACCCAGTCCGCGCCCGCGATCACCACGAGCACCGCGACCGGGACCATCACGGCCAGGACGAGCTGGGGGAGGTAGCGGGCGAAGTAGTCGTCGAGCGCGTCGAGACCCCGGGTGGCGAGGGTGACCAGCTCGCCGGCGTCCCGGTCGCGGGGGACCCCGCCGGTGACGTGCCGGACCAGCCGCATCCGCAGCTGCGACTTCGCCGAGGCGGCGCTGCGCAGCGCGGCGGCCTCGGCGCCGTAGGCGAGCCCGGCCCTGGCGACCGCCACCGCGGCGACGGCGGCGATCACCAGGGCGAGCTCCTCGAGCCCCGCGCCGCCGGTCGCGCGGGCGACGACGCGGGACACGAGCCACGCCTGCAGCAGGATCAGCCCGGTGAGGGCCGCGCCGCACGCGGTGGCGACGAGCAGGTGCGTGCGGACGGCGCTCGCCGTGCGCAGCAGGCGGGGATCGAGGGGTTTCATCTAGTGCGCCGGGCTGATGTGGGCGCGGGTGACGCGCTTGCGGAAGACCCAGTAGCTCCAGGCCTGGTAGGCGAGCACGAGCGGCAGGAAGACCGCCGCCACCCAGGTCAGCACCGTGAGCGTGTAGGGCGCCGACGCGGCGTTGTCGATCGTCAGCGAGTTCGCCGGGTCCGTGGTCGACGGCAGGACGTCGGGGAACAGCGACCCGAAGACGAGCACGGCCAGCATGCCCACGGCCACCGCCGTGGCGGTGAACGCCCAGCCCTCGCGCCCCCGCCGGACCAGGCCGGCACCGAGCGCGAGCGCCACGACCGACACGACCGCGACCGGCAGGGTCCACGGCTCGCCGCTGCGCGCCTGCGTCCAGCCGGCGAAGGCGACCAGCAGGGGCAGCACCACCAGCGCCGCCCAGGCCGCGAACGACCGGGCCCGCATCCGCACCGGCCCGTCCGTCTTCAGCGCGAGGAACACCGCGCCGTGCAGCAGGAACAGGCCGAGGGTGAGCACGCCGCCGAGCACCGCGTAGCCGTTGAACAGCTCGACGACGTTCGTGGTGACGACGTGGTCCGGCCCCATCTCCAGGCCCCGGACCAGGTTGGCGAACAGCAGGCCCCACAGGCACGCGGGGAGCGCGCTGCCCGCGACGATCACGACGTCCCAGCGCCGGCGCCAGGCCGCCGAGTCGACCTTGCCGCGGTACTCGAACGCCACGCCGCGCCCGATCAGGGCGAGCAGGATCAGCAGCATCGGCAGGTAGAAGCCGCTGAGCATCGAGGCGTACCAGGCCGGGAACGCGGCGAAGGTCGCCCCGACGGCGGTGATCAGCCAGACCTCGTTGCCGTCCCAGACCGGGCCGATCGAGTTGATCATCACGCGGCGGTCGGTGTCGTCCTTCGACAGCACCGGCAGCAGCGCGCCGACGCCGAAGTCGAAGCCCTCCAGGACGAGGTAGCCGGTCCAGAGGACGGCGATGGCGAGGAACCAGATGACTGTCAGGTCCATGATCGGCTCCTAGTAGACGAAGGCGGGGACGCGGTCGTCCGTGCGGTCGGGCTCGGCTGTGTCGTCTTCCGGGTAGGGCATGACGGCCGCGGTGCCCGCCTTGACGTACCGGCGCAGCAGCCCGAACTCGACGACCGCCAGCACGGCGTAGATCAGGGTGAACGCGGACAACGAGATCGCGACCTCGGTGAGGCTCACCCCTGGGCTGACGCTGTTCGCGGTGAGCAGCTCGCCCACGACCGTCCACGGCTGGCGGCCCATCTCGGTGAGGATCCAGCCGAAGATGTTGGCCAGCAGGGCCGCCGGGAGCGCGGCGACGACCAGCCGGTACTGCCAGCGGTAGGGGAAGAGCCGGCCCTTGCGCGTGAGCCACAGCCCGACGACCGAGATCGCCACGCCGGCCAGGCCGAGACCCATCATCATCCGGAACGCCCAGTAGAGGAGGCCGACGTTCGGGATGTAGGTGCCGGGGCCGAAGGCCTGCTCGTAGCGGGCCTGGATGTCGTTGATGCCCTGGACGTCCCCGCTGAAGTCGCCGGTCGCGAGGAAGGCCAGCACGCCGGGGACCTGCACGTTGATGTGGTTGCGGCCGTCCTGGATGTCGCCCACGGCGAAGATCGAGAAGCCGGCGCCGTGCTCGTCGTCCCAGAGGGCCTCGGCGCTGGCGAGCTTCATCGGCTCGTACTGCGCCATCAGCTTGGCCTGGTGGTCGCCGCTCAGGGTGACGACGACGCCTGCGATCGCGGTGACCACGAACCCGGCCCGCATGCTCCTGCGGAACAGCTCGTGCTCGCGCGGCTCCGCGTTCTTGAGCAGCTTGTACGCGCTGACGGCGGCGACGAACAGCCCGGCGGCGATGAACGCGGCACTCACCACGTGGAGATACGTGGACCAGGCCTGGTCGTTGCTCAGCACCGCCCAGATGCTGGTCAGCCGGGCCTGCCCGGTGGTCGGGTCGATCTCGAAGCCGACGGGGTGCCGCATCCAGGCGTTGGCCGCGAGGATGAAGTAGGCGCTCAGGTTGGTGCCGATCGCGGCGGCCCAGATGCAGGCCAGGTGGACGCGGCGGGGGAGCTTGTCCCAGCCGAAGATCCACAGCCCGATGAAGGTCGACTCGAGGAAGAACGCGAGCAGCGCCTCCATGGCCAGCGGCGCGCCGAAGACGTCGCCGACGAAGGTCGAGTAGTCGCTCCAGTTCATCCCGAACTGGAACTCCTGGACGATCCCGGTCACCACGCCCATCGCGAAGTTGATCAGGAAGAGCTTGCCGAAGAACTTCGTGGCGCGCAGGTACTCGGTCCGGCCCGTGCGGTGCCACGCGGTCTGCAGGGAGGCGACGATCACGGACAGCCCGATGGTCAGCGGGACGAACAGGAAGTGGTAGATCGTCGTGATCCCGAACTGCCAACGGGCCAGGTCGAGTGCCATGGCGGCGGCTCCTCCCGAACTTCTACGACTTGTAGAGCCTCTGGCTCAGTTCTACACCACGTAGAAGATTCGGGGCAGGTGTGTCCGATCACGGTGCGGGGTGCCGTTACGGTCCTGGCCATGATCGGCGCGCGGCCCCGGGTCGGGGTGTTCCTGCTGGCCCCCGGCTTCCCCGGCCGGCCGGCGACCGACGTGCTGGAGGGGACGGTCGCGGCGGCCGTCGCCGCGGAGGAGGCCGGGTTCGACGCGGTCTGGCTCGCCGAGCACCACTTCATGACCTACGGGCTGTGCCCCTCGGCCGTCACGCTCGCCGGGTACGTCCTCGGCGCCACCTCACGGATCACCGTCGGCACCGCGGTGAGCGTGCTGTCCGTGCAGCACCCGGTCGCCCTCGCCGAACAGGCGCTGCTGCTCGACCAGGTGTCCGGCGGCCGGTTCCGGCTCGGCGTCGGGCGCGGCGGGCCGTGGGTGGACCTGGAGGTGTTCGGCACGGGGCCGGAGCGGCTCGACGACGGGTTCGCCGAGTCGCTCGACCTGCTGCTGTCGGGCCTGTCCGGGCCCCGGGTCCGCGGCGACGGGCCGCACTTCCGGTTCCGCCCGGTCGAGATCGTGCCCGGTCCGCGGAGCGGGGTGGACCCGCTGCTGGCGGTCACCTCCGGGACCGGGATCGGCCTCGCTGCCGACCGCGGCCTGCCCATGTTGCTCGGCATGCACGCCGACGACGACGAGAAGGCCCGGTTCGTCCGTGCCTACCGCGAGCGGGGCGGGCCGGAGGTCGTGCACGTCAGCACCCACCTCGCGCACGTCGCCGACACCACCGCCGCCGCCCAGGCCGAGGTCCGGGAGTCGCTCCCGCGCTGGCTTCGGCCGGGGCTCGCGGGCTACACGCGCTACGACGGCGCACCTCGCACCCCACGGGACGCCGACGACTACACCGACCTCCTCTGCCGCCTCCACGCGGTCGGCGACCCCGCCCTCTGCCGCGCCCGCCTGGAGCGCACCCTCCGCCGCACCGGCGCCCGTGCCCTCGCACTGATGGTCGAGACCACGGGCGACACTGCCCGGACCTGCGCGAACGTCGCCCGCCTCGGCGCCGAGGTGCTCCCCGCCCTCACCCTCCCGCCCGCCACCCGGTCTCGTCGGGAGGCCCACGAGGACGAGGTCGGCGCCCCGGTCCGGTGACGGCGGCGCGTGTGCCTCCGGCCCAGGCCGTAGGGCCCGCGACCGGCTACCGCCAATCGTCGATGACGAAAGCGTTCGGGTGGTGGTAGGCCTCGTCGTCGGGCTGGTGCATCGTCACCCCGATCAGGCCGGCCTTGTAGCCGCGGTCCAGGAGCTGACGGTAGGCCGCTCGGCGGCCGGTACTGACGCCGGCGACGATCGTCCGTGCGTCCCGGCCGGCCGCATAACCCTCGCAGGCGTCGAGGAGGCGCGCGAAGCGCTGCTCCGCCCCCGGTCCCGACCTGGCCGCACCGAACTTCACGAAGCACGTCTCGCTTCCCGCCTCGGTGCCGGGGCCCACGTGACAGATCCCGAACGCGGCCAGGCCGTCCGCGTCGTACACCAGGACCGTGTCACCCAGTTTCTGGCCACGTGCCGCATCGACCTCCCTCCGCAGATCGAGGCCGTCGAGGATCGATCCGGTCACGGCCGCGATCCCCGCGTAGCCCTCCCGCACATCAGCGAGCGCGGAGAACGTGGTCCAGCCTTCGTTCGGCCCCGCCACCGGCTTGCCGAGAACGGACGACAGATAGCCGGGCAGGAATCCGTAACGCTGGTAGAGGGAGACGTGCTTGGGGCTGTGACCGAACGTGAACAGACCACGGTGCCGCACTCCTCTCTCGTCGAAGAGGGGCATCGTCCGGTCGAGCAGGGCCCGCGCCACGCCGCGATCCCACAACCAAGGCTCGACCGTGAGCGGGCCGAAGAAGCCGACGCTGCCCCAGCAGCTGACGAAGTTGGTTCCGACCAGGCGCCCGTCCACCTCGGCTGCCAGACTCGATTCAGGATCGGCCGCCCACCGCGCCCTGGCGTACTCGGCGTCGCCCATGAAGGCCATCGGGTCCGGGAGCCCGAGGAACGTGCCGAAGGCCAGCCGCATGATCCGGTCGGCCTCGGCCAGGTCCTCCTCCGCCAGTCGGCGAACCGTGATCCCACCCGCTGGCTCGGGCTCAGATGCGTTCATCCGTCCCGCTCCTCCGCCTCGTCGGGCTCCTGACCGTACGGGCGACCGCCCGCCCCTGAAGTGCCATCCGACCCGCAACACCCGGGCCGAAGGGTATCCGGAACTGGGCAGAGGAAATGTCGTCCTGCCGAAGTCGCGGGCTGGATGCCCGTCCCGCCCGGGCCCCGATTCGCGGCCCGTCCGGATTCACCGTGGGACGAAGTCGGCGACGAGTTGCGCAATGCGGGCAGGGTCCTGGAGCGGCATGCCGTGGCTGACGCCGGGCACCACGACGTGCCGCGCGGCAGGCAGCATGCCTGCGAGAATCGTCGCCGTCTCGTCGTAGGCGCGCGTCACGGCGGCGCTGTCGCCGCCGGTGACGAGCAGGACCGGTGCCGTGACCCGTGATGCTCGCCCGGGGTCGAGGTTCCATTCGACTGCGGCGCGGATCTCGTCGGTGAAGAAGAACGTGGCGTCGCGAACGATGCGGTCGAAGGCGTCCTCACCCAGGCGGGCGGTGACGACGGCTCGGTAGCCGGGACCGTCGACGCCGCTGAGGAACGTGTCGGTCGCCTGGGCGAAGTCGCCGGCGCCGACTGCTGCCATGGCAGGGCCGACGACCTCACGGGCCAGGACCTGGCTGGACGGCCCTGCCGGGTTCGGCGCGGGCTCCAGCAGGACGAGCCCCGCGATCAGGTCGACGTCGTCGATCGCCGCCTGGAGCCCGATGCAGCCGCTGGACGAGTGCCCGATCCAGTGGGCGCGCCGGATCCCGAGTTCCCGCAGGAGCCGACAGCACTGGCCCGCATGGTCGGCCAGGGTGAGGTGCCCGGGGGGCCGGGAACTGGCGCCGTAGCCGGCGCGGTGGACCCGTACGACCCGGAACCCGTCGAGTGCCGGTTCGTCGAACATCGGCCGGAACCACTCGCCGAAGACGCCGGCGTGGACGAGGAAGACCGTGTGGGTCGCGTCGTGTGGGCCGCGGTCCCAGTACTCGAGTTCGGCGTCGCCGACGTCGATACGACCGTGCCTGGTTGCGGTGTCCGTGGTGGTCATGTCCTGCACGCTGCCCGGGGTGCTCCGCGGGGGGATCCGGGCGACGCACGGATCTGGGACGCGCAGCTCACGGAGCCAGGCCCGTCAAGCCCTCCCGCGATCTCGTGCCGGTCTTGAGCAGCAGGTTGCTGACGTGGGTCTCGACGGTGCGCCGCGACAGCTGGAGCCGGCCGGCGATCTCGACGTTGCCGAGGCCTTCGGCGACCAGTCTCAGGACCTGCAGCTCACGGCCGGTCACGCCGAGGGCCCGCAGCCGCGGAGGGACCACCTCGGCGTAGCGACCGGGACGGGGCACCGGCAGGCCGAGACGACGCAGGTGCCCTGCGCAGAGCCTGGCCATGCGGATCTCGCCGTGGCCCAGCAACCAGGCGTGAGCCTCGCGCAGCAGCGCGGGAGCATCTCCGAGTCGGCCGTCGACCGCGCGCGGCACGAGCATGATCCGCAGCCAGTAGCGGAGGAACGGGTGGGGCGTCAGCAGCCGGTCGCCCTCGGCGAGCAGCAGGCCGGGGCCGACCTGCTGGACGTGCGCGACGGCGTCGGCATAGGCGAGCGCGGCGCGGTTGACGGCCTGGACCAGGACGTCGGATTCCCGTAGCTCCGCACGTGGGCCACCGTCGGTGGGGTCGCACACGGTGCGCAGCACGACCCATTCGCCCCAGACCGGCGCCGGCGGTGCGGCGGGCAGCGTCCGCAGGAGAGCGACGCAGTCGTCGAGTTCCCGCGCGGCCCGCTCGTCGTCACCGTCCAGCCAGGCGTCGGTGGCCCGGTTGTGCGACCGCTCGGAGCGGTACAGCGGACTCGGGACGAGCCGGTCGACCTCGTCGAGGAGCGGGTCCGCCTCGCCGGCGCGGCCGGCATGCACCCGGCCGCGGGCGACGAACATCACCGCGTGCGCCTGGATGCCGGTGAGCCCCAGCCGCCCGGCCCGGTCCGCGCACCGTTCGGCGCGGGGCATGACGCCGACCATCCCCTCGGTCCCCGTGGTCATGGCGATGGCCTGGAGGTCGAGGGCGGTCGCAGTGCCGAGCATGCCGGCGTCGAGCGCGAGCGCCTGCGCCTCGGCGATGCGGCCCGCCGGTGCCGCCCCGTACAACTCGGAGGCGCCGAGCTCGGCGAGCGCCCGGATTCGCCACGGCGTGAGGCCGTGACCGGCCGCGACCCGCTCGGCCCGCTCGAAGGCGGCGACGGACGCCGTCGGGTCGCGGCGCCGCAGCGCCCGCCCGACGACCTCGAGCGCCTCGCACAGGACGTCCGGCGTGCCGGCCTGCTCGGCGCCCGCCGCAGCGCTCGTGGCCAGGGCCAACGCCTGGTCGAGGTCCTCGGCGTGGAGGGCGATGTGGGCGGCGAGCGCCTGGACCCGCGGGTCGTCGGGATCCCCGAACAGCGTGAGGTAGCGGCCGGCCTCGTCGAAGTGGTGGCCGCCCACGCAGGCCCGGGCGGCGGCGACGGCCAGCGCCGTCCGTTCTGCTCCCGCTGCGGTCGGCAGCGCGACGTCCGCCGCCGCGATCGCCTCGTCGGTACGCGTCTGCAGGGCGAAGGCCTGGATCCGCTCGACCGTGATCGCCACGAGCAGGCCCGGGTCCCCTGCGGCCAGCACGACGGCCCGCTCCAGGATCTCCTGGGCGGTGGCCAGAGCCCCGGCGGCAACGGCGTCGCGCGCCTCGTCGAGCAGCAGCGCGGCGGCGCGGACCGGACGTCCGCCGCGGGCCTGCAGGTCCGCGACCAGGGCCCGGCGCACACCCACGCCGTCGTCGAGCGCCTCCGCGGCACGCGCTGCGATCGCGCCCCGCTCCGGCGGGGTGAGCCCGGCAAGAACCGCACCGCAGGTGAGCGCGTGCCGCCAGCGCACGTCTCCGGCCACGTTCCTGGTGAGGAGGCCGGCGTCGACGGCCGACGACAGGCCGTCGGCGACCTCGACGGCATCCGACCCGGAGACGGTCGTGAGCAGATCCGCGTCGAGCTCGGGACCCAGCACGGCGGCGGTGCGGACCAGCTCCCGAACCCGGGGCGCCAGGCCCGCGACGCGGTGATGGACCAGGGCCAGATGGGAGGGAGACAGTCCGCCGGCGAGCGTGCTCGTCGTTCGCCACCCGTTCCCGTCCCGTACCAGCGACCCGCTTTCCACGAGCCCGGCCGTCAACTCGGCGACCAGGAGGGGAACACCCTCGCTCACCCGTGCCACGTACTCGTCGACCTCCGGCGGGAGCTCCCCGCCGACGGTCCGACGCGCCAGCAGAGCGACGTCGGGCGGAGGCAGCGGACGCAGCACGACGGTCCGGATCCGACCATGACGATGCAGGGCGGTGAGGGCGTCGGGAACGGCCTGGTCGTCGCGTGCCGCGACGACGACGGTCGCCGCCACCTCCCGGAGACCTCCTGCGAGGTACTCCAGCAGCGCGAGGGTGTCCCGATCCGCCCACTGGGCGTCGTCCAGGACGAGCACCGTTCGCGCGTCGGTCGAGAGCACCCGCAGCAGGGCGAGCACCGCCTCACCGAGGACGACCACGGGATCGACGAGATGCGTACCCGGGGCCGGCCCGGCCGGCCAGGTCGGCAGGATCCGGGCGAGCACGGCGCGGAACGGCGACAGAGGCCCCTCGTCGGCGAGCGCAGGTGGCGCGACCCGAACCAAAGCCTCTGCCACCGGGCGGAACGGGCCCCCGCCGGGCACCGCGTGCCCCGACGCGACCACTGCGCCGGCGCCGTTCGCACGCCGCGTCAGCTCCTCGAGCAGGGTCGTCTTGCCGCTGCCCGCACAGCCCGTCACCAGCACCATCCGGCCCGGCCCGCCATGGCAGGCATCCAGCAGCGCCGCCAACTCCTCCGAACGACCGACGAGCGTCGGACCCATCCGGCGAGTATCGCGGACATGTGCGGGGCAAGCCACGATCTCGCCGAGTGGCCTCCGTCTGGATCCAGCCACCCACCGAGGTCGACGGCGCGCTGGCCCGCATGGTCACCCAGCACGGCGCAAGGAGCGGTTCCGTGCGCTGGCGGGGGCGTCGCGGGTCAGGCGGTCGCGAGGACCGAGAGAGTGTTGTCGTCGTAGTTCGTGACGTACGCGGTGCGCCCGTCGGGAGCCACGGCGATGGTCGTCGGGCTGCGGCCGACCTGCAGCGTGGACACGACCGCGCGGGTGCCGGTGTCGATGGTGGAGACGGTGCCGCCGCCACTGTTCGCGACGTAGGCGTGCTTTCCGTCGGGGGCGAACGCGACGCTCTGCGGGTTCGCCCCGACCGGGATCGTGCCGGTGACCTTCTCGCTCGCGATGTCGATGACGGAGACCGTGTTCTGGTCGTAGTCGACGACGTAGACGGTGCTCTGGTCGGGCGACACGGCCAGGCTGTGCGGGCTGCGACCCACCGGGATCACCGCGGTGACGGCGTGGGTGCGCCCGTCGAGCACCGAGACGACGTTCGACTCGTGGTCGGCGACGAACGCCTTCGAGCCGTCCGCGGTGAAGGCCACGAAGTGCGGGTTGGGCTTCACCGGGATCCTCCCGGTCACCGACTTGGTCCTCCAGTCGATCACCGAGATGTCCGCGGAGTCGTGGTTCGGGACCAGGATGGTGTTGCCGTCCGGGGAGACCGCCGAGGCGTAGGGGTGCAGGCCGACCGGGATGGTGAGCGTGACCGCGCGTGACGCCGTGTCGACCACGTCGACGGCGTTCACCGCGTTGGCGGCGGTGGTGGCCGGGTTGTAGACGCTCACGTAGAGACGTGCGCCGTCCGGGCTGATGCTCGCGAACTGCGGCGGTCCGTTGGGCACAGGAACGGTGGCCGTGATCCCCATCGTGCCCGTGTCGATCACGGAGATCGAGTTGGAGCCGGTGTTCATGACGTAGGCGGTGCGGCCGTCGGGCGACAGGAGCACGTCCTGCGGGTTCTGGCCGACCGGGGTGGTCCGGGAGACGGTCGGATTCGGGATGCTCGCGGCGACGCCGCCGGCGGCGGCGGGCGGCGACGCGCCGCCGCCCCCGCCCCGGCGGCGGTTCACGCCGATACCGGGCCCGGCCCACACCACGATC
>NZ_JBEZDN010000184.1:0-11997 GCF_040648315.1 Pseudonocardia sp. NPDC049154 | reverse complement strand
GGTCCCAACTCGGGTCCCAACTCGGGTCCACACTCATGTCTCGATCCGCCGGCTCACCGGCACCCCCTGTACGTGGTTCTGGACGTAGCCGCGGGGGTCCGAGCCCGGGAAGGCCCATGCGCCGATCCTCGACGGAGCCCACCGACCCCACCGCCTCCCGGCTGCTGTGGTCCGCGGCGCGCCACACCGCCGCCACCACCGCGGGCGCGGCGGCGGCCGCCGTGCTCGCCGCGACGAGCTCCCTGCTCGCACCCGCCGCCCTGGCCGCGGCCGTCGACTCCGTGCTCGCACCGCGGGCGGGCGCGGGCCCGTCCACGGCCGTGCTGCTCCTGCTCGGGGTCGTGGCGACGGGGGTGTCCGCCGCCGCCCTCGGCGCCCTGGCGACGACCACGGGCGTCGCCCGGAACACAGCGTGGCTCCGCCGCCGCGGCGTGGCCGGCCTGCTCGGCCGGGGCTCCTCCGGACCCGCAGACGTTCCGGCCGGCGACGCCACCGCCCGCCTCACGGGGGTCGCCGCGGCGGCCGGGCGCGTGCCGACGATGACCGTCGGGGTGCTCACCGGGATGCTCGTCGGCGTGGCCGCGGTGATCGCGCTCGCCCTGGTCGACGTGTGGACCGCGGTCGCGGTCCTGACGCTGGTGCCCGTGGGCGTCCTGCTCGCCCGCCGGTTCGCCCGCCGGACCGTCGGCGCCTTCACCGACTACCAGCAGGCCCAGGCGGCGGTCGCGGCCCGGCTCACCGACGCGCTCGCGGGGCGGCGGACGATCCGCGCCAGCGGCACCGTCGACGCCGAGATCACCCGCGTGCTGGCCCCGCTGCCCGCCCTGCGCGCGGCAGGCGCGCGGTTCTGGGCGCAGCAGCGCGATCTGGGCTGGTCCTTCGCCCTGCTCACCCCGGTGCTGCGGATCGTGGTGCTGGCGGTGGCCGGCTTCGGCGTGTCGCAAGAGCGGATGACCGTGGGGGCCGCGGTCGCCGCCGTCGGCTACACGGAGCTCGTGCTCGGTGGGGCACGGGCCGTGGACACCGTGCTGGAGATCGCGCAGTGCCGCGCCGCCGCGGCCCGCCTCGCGGCGATCGTCGACCGGTCCGCCCCGGGACCGGCGCCCGGGCCCCGGCGACCCGGCCCGGCGACCGGACCCGGCCGGGCGCGGCTGTCCGGGGTGACCGTCCGGCTCGGCGGCCGGACGGTCCTGGACGACGTCAACCTGTTGCTGGTCCCGGGGGGCTGCACCGCGGTCGTCGGCGCGTCCGGCTCGGGGAAGACCGTGCTCGTCGGCCTGTTCGGCGGGCTGTACCGCCCGGACGAGGGCGTCGTGCTGGTCGACGGCCGCCCGACCACCGACCTCGACGACGCCACGCTGCGGCGCACCGTCGCCTACGCCTTCGAGCGGCCCGCGCTGCCGGGCGCCACCCTCGCCGAGGCGATCGGGTACGGCAGACCCGACGCCGACGACCGGACCATCGCCGACGCGGCGCGCGCCGCCCGGGCGGACCGGTTCGTGGACATGCTGCCGCTCGGATACCGCACGCCGCCGGCGGGCGCCCCGCTCTCCGGCGGGGAGCTCCAGCGGCTCGGGCTGGCCCGGGCGGTGGCCCAGGACGCGCGCATCACGGTCGTCGACGACGCCACCGCGAGCCTCGACAGCGCAACCGAGGCCGAGGTCGAGCAGGCGCTCGCGACGGTGCTGCGCGGGCGTACCCGCGTGATCGTGACCCGGAAGGCCGTGACCGCGGCGGAGGCGCACCGGGTCGCCTGGCTGCACGAGGGCCGGATCCGCGCCTACGCCCCGCACACCGAGCTGTGGGCGGACCCGGAGTACCGGGCCCTGTTCGTGGCGGTCGGCGCCGCGGTCCCGGTGACGTCGTGAGGGCCGCGGCGGTGCCGGCGACCGGGCCGACCCCCGCTGTCGCCCTGCTCCGGGCCGGGATGCGCGGGACGCGCCGGGCCTGGGCCGGGCTCGTCCTGTTCAGCGCGTGCGAGGCGGTACCGGCCGTGCTGACCGGACGGCTGGTCGCCACCGCGCTCGACGACGGCTTTCTCGCCGACCGGCCCGGGCGCGGGATGACCCTGCTGGCGGTGCTCCTCGGTCTGGCGCTGTGCGGGGCCCTGGCCACCCGCCAGGTCGTGCCCCGGGTGGCTCGGATCGCCGAGGCCCAGCGCGACCACCTCGTGCGGTACGTGGTGACCGCGACCCTGCGCACGGCCGTCGCCGGGACCGGCCCGGCGCACGACGGCGGCGACGCCGCCGCCGTCGCCCGGCTCACCGGGCAGGTGGAGAGCGTGCGCCTCACCGGCGCGGCCCTGCTGCGCACGGCCCGGCAGGTCGTCGTCGCACTCGTCGCCGGCGTGGCCGGGCTCGCCCTGCTGTCCCCGGTGCTGCTCGTCCTCGTGCTGCCGCCGCTGGTGGCGGCGCTGCTCCTGTTCGGTCGGCTGCTGCGGCCGCTGGCCCACCGGCAGCGCCGCACCGTCCTCGCCGAGGAGGCCATCGCCACCGAGGCGGCCGGGGTCCTCTTCGGCCTGCGCGACGTACTGGCCTGTCAGGCCGGGCACCGCGCCGCCGACGTCCTGCACTCGCGCATCGACGAGCAGGTCACCGCCGCCCGCGCCCTCGGGCGCGCCTCGGTGCTGCGGGTGCTGGTCGTCGCGCTCGGTGGCCAGGTGCCGTTGGCAGCCCTCCTGCTGGCCGGACCCCTGCTGGTCGGCAACGGGCTGCTCACGGCCGGCGAGCTCGTCGGGGCCGCGAGCTACCTGCTCGTGTCGCTCGGCCCGGCGCTCTCGTCGCTGGTCCAGGTCGTGGGCAGCATGGCGCTGCAGCTCGCCGTCACCGTGCGGCGGCTGGCGGAGCTGGGAGCCACGACCGGCGGGGCGGGCAGCGCGGCGGGAACCGAGCCGGAGACCGTGCCGGCCCCACGCCCCGCCGCGACGCTCGCCTGGCCGCGCCGCCGGCACGCGACCGCGCGGGGGCTGATCGGCGTCCCACCCGTGCGCGCGGACGTCCGGGCCCGGGGGCTGACCTTCGCCTACGGGCCGCACTCCGCCCCGGTCGTCGACGGCCTGGACCTGGACCTCGCCGACGGCGAGCACCTGGCGGTGGTGGGGCCGAGCGGCGGCGGCAAGTCGACGCTCACCCAGCTCCTCGCCGGGCTGCTGGTGCCTACGCGCGGCGAGGTACGGCTGGGCGGGGTGCCGCTGGGCACGCTGCATCCTCGGGTCCGGCCCGCCGCGATCACGCTGGTGCCTCAGCAGGCGTACCTGTTCCGGGGCACGGTGGCGGAGAACCTCGCCTACCTCACGCCGTTCGCCGCTCCGGCGGCGATGCACCGCAGCGTGCGGGCGGTCGGCGCCGAGGAACTGGTCGACGGCCTGGGCGGCTACCGCGCCGAGATCGTGCCGGCGGCGCTCTCGGCCGGGCAGCGCCAGCTCCTCGCGCTGGCCAGGGCCCATCTGTCCCGGGCGCGCTTCTGCATCCTCGACGAGGCCTGCTGTCACCTCGACCCCGCCGCCGAGCAGGTCGCCGAGCAGGCCTTCCGGGAGCGCGGCGGGACACTGCTGGTCGTGGCCCACCGGTCCGGCTCGGCCTCGCGGGCCGATCGCGTCCTGCTGCTCGACGGCACCCGCACCAGCCTTCGCACACCCGGCGGACCGGGTGAAACGCCTTCACCCCCGGTGGTGACACGCGCTCGATTCGAGCGCGGCGGCCTGACCGGTCTGGTTCACTGACGGACGTCATCACGGGATCGTCGAGGCCCAGCGCGGTTCCGTGCCGCACCCGTCGTCCGACAGAGGGTCCGCATGGCCGACGATGCCGGTACCGCGGGGGACCGGCGTTCGCGCGTCTGGTCCCTGATCGCCGCCGCCGCGGAACGGCGCGGGTCGCCCACCGTCGGGCCCGAGGACGTGTGCCGCGCGTGCGCGGACGACCTCGGCGTGGACGGCGTCGCGCTCACCGCGGTCAGCCCGCGCGGGCGCCAGCTGCTCGCCGCCACGGACGCCCGCAGCCGCGCCGCCGAGGAGTGGCACCAGGCGAGCGGCCGGGGGCCCGCCGTCGAGGCGGCGGAGGACAGCGCGGTGGTCGTCGCGGACGGCTCGACCGGGCCGGGCACCTTCGCGGACTTCGCGGCCCGGGCCGGCGTCGCCGGGTTCGCCGCCCTCCCCGTCCGGGTGGGGACGGTCGTCGTCGGCACCCTGACGCTGGTGAGCGGCGCGTCGCTCGCCTCCGCACCGGAGGTCCTCACCCGTGCCGCGGCCTTCGCCGACGCGGCGGGGGCGGTCCTCCTCGGTGAGCCGGCGGGGGACGGCGTGGTGGGCGCTCCCGGTCCGGACGACCGGGACCGGGGCGTGGCCGACGCGGACCAGGCGGTGGTGCTGCAGGCGACCGGAATGGTCGCGGTCCAGCTCGGGGTGGACGTCGACGAGGCCCAGCGGCGGCTGGGGGCCTACGCCGGCGAGCGCGGCACGACCCTCGTCGAGGTCGCCCGCGCCGTCGTCAGCCGCACACTGCGCATGGGACCGGATTCGGCGCCGTGAGCCCGTGCACGTCCGGCCCGGCCGGCGTGTCGACGATCGCGGCCGCCAGGCCGTGCACGGTGCGGCGGTAGCGCCGGGCATGGGAGCGGAGCCGCTCGAAGGCCTCCTGCGGGTCGATGCGCATCCGCTCGGCGAGCATCCCCTTCGCCTGTTCGACGACGATGCGCCGGTCGAGCGCCTCCTGGAGCTGGCGCGCGAGCACCTCGTGGTGCCGGCGGGACCGCTGCTGGAGCACCCCGACCGCCGCGGCCGCGGCGAGCGCCTCCAGCGCGTCCACCGACCTCGGCGGAAGCTCCGGGCCCTCGCGCAGGTAGAGGCTCACCGTGCCGACCCCGACGTCGTGCCGGCGCAGCGGGACGGCGTGCACCCCGCGGAAACCCGCCCCGACGACCGCCGCGGCGAATGCGGGCCACCGCGAGCTCGAGGAGGTCAGGTCGCCGACGTGCACGGTGCGGCCGGACCGGTAACAGGTCAGGGTCGGGCCCTGCCCGTACCGGTCCTGGACGGCGTGGAGCATCCGCCCGGCGGGCTCGGTCGCGGCGGCGAACCGCAGCCCGCCCTTCGGCGCCGCGAGCGCCACGCCGGTGCAGCCGACCCCGGCCAGTTCGCCGGAGCGGCGGGAGAGCCGGCCGGCGAACTCGTCCTCGTCGAAACCGCCACCGACCGTGTCCGCGAATTCGAGAAGTGCCTGTGCGAGCCATCGCTCGTCCCACATCGGTCCCCCCGACCACGACACCGCCTGGGCGCGTGGACGCCTCCGCGCGCTTAGCCGACTACTCGGCGCGGGCGCCTCGGACGTTTCGTTCCCTTGGACGCAAAAAACGCCGTCTGACCTGGGGGAAGATCGTGTAGGTCCTACAGCCAGCCGCGTCGCTTGAATAGCACGTACAGAAGCAGCCCGAGGAGCAGCATCAATCCGATCGCAAAGGGATAACCGAAAGGCCACCCTAACTCGGGCATGTGCGTGAAGTTCATGCCGTACACGCCCGCGATCAATGTCGGCGCGAAGAGGATGGCCGCCCAGGAGGACACCTTCTTCATCTGCTCGTTCTGCACGTACCCGGCCTCGGTCAGGCGGGTCATCTCGTCGTTCTGCCGCTGCGCGACGAGCGTCGAGTTGACGGTGAGGATGTTCGCGAGCAGGTCGCGCAGGCCCTGCGTGCGCTCGCGGGCCCGGGTGGCGTGGTCCTGGACGTCGCGCATGAGCCGGCGCAGCTCGAGGTCCGGGGTGGTGCTCTGCTTGCCGAAGCGGGTGCGCAGCTCGTCGAAGATCTCCGCCAGCGGGTCGACCGCCCGCTGGAACTCGATGACCTCGCGGGTGAGCTGGTAGATGCGCCGCGAGACGGCCGGATCGGCGTTCCAGACCTGGCTCTCGATCTGGTCCACGTCGTCCTGCAGCCCGTCGAGCACCGGCCCGTAGTCGTCGACGACCTTGTCGAGCACGGCGTAGAACACCGCGAACGGGCCGTGCGCCATCAGCTCCGGATCGCGCTCGAGCCGCTGCCGGACCTCGGCGAGGTCGGGCTCCTCGGCGTGCCGCACGGTGACCACGAAGTCCGGGCCGAGGAAGAGGTGGATCTCACCGATCTCGACCTCCTCCTCCTCGTCGACGTACCGGGCGGGGCGGAGCACGGCGAACTCGGTGTGGCCGTACCGCTCCAGCTTGGGGCGCTGGTGGCCGTGCAGGGTGTCCTCGACGGCGAGCTCGTGCAGCCCGAACTCGTCCTCGACGGCCTTGATGTCCTCGGGTCCCGGCCGCAGCAGGCCGATCCAGCAGAAGGTGGCCCGCCCGTCCCCGCACCGCTGGAGGGTCTCGACGGTCTGGTCGAGCGTCTCGGGCTCCTCGGCCCGACGGCCGTCGACGTACACCGCGTTGTCCACGACGGACAATGAGGACACCTCCCACCTGCGACTGCCGCCCGGAGCCTACGTGGGTCAGCGGCCGAAGTCCTGGGTCCAGTAGTACCCGTCGGCCGCGAGTCCGACCCCGATCGTGGTGAGCGAGCAGTCCTCGATGTTGCGGCGGTGGCCGGGGGAGTTCATCCATGCCTCGACCACCGCGGCCGAGGTGCGCTGGCCCATGGCGATGTTCTCGGCGCCGGGGGAGGGGTAGCCGGCGGCGGCGATGCGGTCGGCGAACCCGCGGCCGTCGGGGCTGTCGTGGTCGAAGTAGTCCTGTGCCGCCATGTCGTCGCTGTGCCCCTGGGCGGCGCGGGTGATCCGGGCGTCGGTGGTGAGGGCGCCGCCGCCGGCGGCGGCGCGGGCCCGGTTGGTCAGCGCGACGACCTCGGCGACCGGTCCGGCGGCGGGGCGCGGCGCGGTGATCGGCGCGGGCCGGGTGGTGGTCGGTGTCGGACGCGGCCTCGTGGTGGTGGTCGGCGCGGGCGTCGTGGTCGGCGGGACCGTCGTGGTGGTCGACGCCGGCGCCGCGACCGGGAGCCGCGTGGTCGTCGGCGGCGGGGCCGGTCCGGAGGTGGCGGTGGTCGTCGGCCCGGGGGAGGTGGCCCCGGCGAGCGCGACGGACCAGGCGTCGGGCACGAGGGCCGTGACGCCGAGAGCCGCGAGCAGCGCCCCGAGGGCGAGCCCGGCCAGGAGGGGGAGCGCCCGCGTGCGGGGCACCGGACCGGTCACGGCCCGGTAACGTAGCAAGGCGATGAGCAGCAACGACGATTCGACCGTTCGGCTCACCGCATGGGTGCGGGGCCGCGTGCAGGGCGTGGGTTTCCGCTGGTGGACGCGGTCGCGGGCGCTGGAGCTGGGGCTCGTCGGGCAGGCCCGCAACCTCGACGACGGCCGGGTCGCGGTGGTCGCGGAGGGTGACCGGGAGCGGTGCGAGCGGCTGCTCGGCCTGCTGCGTGGCGGGGAGACACCCGGGCGGGTCGAGGAGGTCGTCGAGCAATGGGGCGACCCGAAGGGCGGGTTCGCCGGGTTCGTCGAGGCCTGAGCGTCGATCTCCTGTCGGTCCGCGGGTCTACGGTGCGTCGCACACCGTCCCGGAGGAGGCACCGCATGGCCGTCACGCTGAACCCCTACCTGCACTTCGACACCGAGGCCCGCGCCGCGATGGAGTTCTACCGCTCCGTCCTCGGCGGCGACCTGCAGGTCAGCACCTTCGGGGACATGGGGGCCGAGGGGCCCGTCCCGCCGCCGGAGGGCGTCATGCACGCGCAGCTCACCACGCCGGACGGGTTCCTGCTCATGGCGTCGGACGGCGACGCGGAGCGGGCGGCCGGGCGCACCGCCGTCTCGGTCAGCCTGTCCGGGGACGACGAGGCGAAGCTCGCGGGCTGGTTCACCGGCCTCGCGGAGGGCGGCGTGGTGGAGGTGCCGTTCGAGAAGCAGATGTGGGGCGACAAGTTCGGCATGGTGACCGACCGGTTCGGGGTGCGCTGGCTGGTGAACGCCGCGACCGCCTCCTGACCCGTCCCGGGGCCCGCGCCCGCGCGGGCCCCGGGACCGTCGGTGCAGGCCGGTACGCTCCGCTCACCCCCCGAGACATCCCGGAGACCGCCGCCGTGCACCTCAAGAGCCTGACGCTGAAGGGCTTCAAGTCCTTCGCCTCGGCCACGACGCTGCGCCTGGAACCGGGGATCACGTGCGTCGTCGGGCCCAACGGGTCCGGCAAGTCCAACGTCGTCGACGCGATCTCCTGGGTGCTCGGCGAGCAGGGGGCCAAGGCGCTGCGCGGGGGGAAGATGGAGGACGTGATCTTCGCCGGCACGTCCGGCCGGCAACCGCTCGGGCGCGCCGAGGTCACGCTCACCATCGACAACTCCGACGGTGCCCTGCCGATCGAGTACTCCGAGGTCTCGATCACCCGCCGGATGTTCCGCGACGGGGCCGGCGAGTACGAGATCAACGGCAGCTCCTGCCGGCTGCTCGACATCCAGGAGCTGCTCTCGGACTCCGGCATCGGCCGGGAGATGCACGTCGTGGTGGGGCAGGGCCAGCTCGACGCGATCCTGCGCTCCAAGCCGGAGGAGCGGCGCGCCTACATCGAGGAGGCCGCGGGCGTCCTCAAGCATCGCAAGCGCAAGGAGAAGGCGCTCCGCAAGCTCGACGCGATGCAGGCCAACCTCACGCGGCTCACGGACCTCACCGCCGAGCTGCGCCGCCAGCTCAAGCCGCTGGGCCGGCAGGCGGAGATCGCGCGCAAGGCGCAGCAGGTGCAGGCAGAGCTGCGGGACGCGCGGATCCGGCTCGCGGCGGACGACATCGTCACCCTGCGGGACGCGCTGGCCCGCGAGGAGGCGGACGAGCAACAGGCCCGCGAGCGCCGGGCCGAGGTGTCCGAGCAGCTCGACGTGGCCCGCGCGCGGCAGGGCGAGCTGGAGGAGGCCCTGGCGGCCGACGCGCCGCGGCTGCAGCGCGCGCAGGACACCTGGTACTCGCTGTCGTCGCTGGCCGAGCGGCTGCGCGGCACCGTGCGGCTGGCCGAGGAGCGCGCCCGGCACCTCGCCTCCGCGGAGTCCGGGCGCACGCCGGGGCGGGACCCGGACGAGCTGGAGGCCGAGGCCGACCTCGTCGCCGAGCAGGAGGAGGAGCTGGTCGCGGCCGTGGTCGAGGCCCGGCAGCGGCTCGCCGAGGTGCTGGAGGAGCGGGCCGAGCACGAGCGCACCCTGCAGGCCGCCGAGCGCGCGCACATGGCCGCGGTCCGGGCGATCGCCGACCGCAAGGCCGGCCTCGCGACGCTCGCGGGCAAGGCCGAGGCGCTGCGCAGCGGGGCGGCCGCCACCGCCGAGGAGATCGAGCGGCTGTCCGAGGCGCTCGGCGAGGCCGAAGCCCGGATCGTCACCGCGGCCGAGGAGCTGGAGGCCGCGCGCGAGCAGCTCGGTGTCCTCGACGAGGCGGACTCGGGCGAGCCGGCGGCGCTCGTGGAGGCCGCCCTCGAGGCGCAGGAGTCGGCGGCGGCCCGGGTCCGCGAGCTCGTCGCGCAGGAGCGGGAGCTGGAGCAGCAGCGGGCCCACTGGCGGGCGCGGGTCGACGCCCTGTCGGTCGGGCTCGCGCGCAAGGACGGCAGCAGGGCGCTGCTCTCCGGCGAGCGGGCGGGGGTCGTCGGCGCCGTCGCCGAGCTCCTGGAGGTCGCGCCCGCGGCCCGGACCGCGGTCGCGGCCGTGCTCGGCGAGCTGGCCGAGGGGGTCGCGGTGGAGTCCGCAGGCGCGGCGGTCGACGCGCTGCGCGAGCTGCGGTCGGGGGACCACGGGTCCGCGACGCTGCTGGTGGGCGGGGACCGTGCTGCTCCCGAGGCGGGGCTCGTCGATCTCCGTGCTCCCGCGGCCGGGGCCCCGCCCGTCGGGCGGTGGGCCGCGGACGCGGTGCGTGCTCCGGCGCGGCTGGCGGCCGCCGTCGCGTCGCTGCTCGAGCGCGTGGTGCTGGTCGACTCCCTCGACGAGGCCCGGACCGTGGCAGAGGCGGGGCTCGTCGCCGTCACGCCCGAGGGGGACGTGCTGGAGGCGTTCCGGGCGCGCGGCGGGTCCGGCGGCGGCTCGAGCGCGCTCGAGGTGCAGGCCGCGGTCGACGAGGCCGTCGCCGCCCGCGACACGAACGACGCCGAGCTCGCCCGGCTGCGCCCCGCCCTCGACGGCGCGCGGGCCGAGGAGGCCGCGCGGAAGGCGGACGTCGAGGCCGCCACGGCCGAGCGCCGGGCCGCCGAGCAGCGGCGCGCGGCGGCGGGCAGCCAGCTCGGCCGGCTCGAGCAGGTCGTCCGGTCCGCGGAGCAGGAGGCGCAGCGGCTGCGCCAGCGGCGGGACGCGGTGGAGGCCCGGCGGTCGGAGTCCCTGCTGGCGCTGGAGGCGGCCGAGCAGCAGCTCCTGGTCGCGGAGGGCGAGCCGGTCGACGACGAGCCGGACACCGAGGTCCGCGACACCGCCGCGGAGAAGCTGGCCGAGGCCCGGTCCGAGGAGGTGGAGTGCCGGCTGGCGCTGCGCACCGCCGAGGAGCGGGCCCGCGCGATCGCCGGCAAGGCGGACTCGCTGCGGCGGCAGGCGTCGTCGGAGCGGCAGGCCCGGGCCCGCGCGGAGGCCGCGCGGCGCGAGCGGGAGCGCAGCGCCGCCGTCGCCGACCTGGTGGTCGGAGCCGGTGCCCGCGCGCTGGAGCGGATCGAGGTCTCCCTGGGTTCCGCGGCCGCCGAGCGGGACGAGGTCGCCGCCGCCCGGGCCGAGCGGGAGGCCGCGCTGACCGAGGCCCGGGCCACCACCGGGCGGTTGTCGGCGCTGCTCGACAAGCTGGTCGACGCCGTGCACCGGGACGAGGTGGCCCGCGCGCAGTCCCGGCTGCGGCTCGAGCAGCTCACCGAGAAGGCGCTGGCCGACCACGGCATCGCCGTCGACGACCTGGTGGCCGAGTACGGGCCGTCGGTCGGGGTGCCGCCGTCGCCGGCCGAGGTCGCGGAGTACGAGGCGGCGAAGGAGCGCGGGGAGGACGTCGTCGCCCCGCCCGCCATGCCCTACGACCGCGCCGCGCAGGAGCGGCGGGCCAAGCGCGCCGAGAAGGACCTGGCGCTGCTCGGCAAGGTCAACCCGCTCGCGCTGGAGGAGTTCGCGGCGCTCGAGGAGCGCTACACCTTCCTCTCCACGCAGCTCGAGGACCTCAAGAACACCCGGCGCGACCTGCTCACCGTGGTCCGCGAGGTCGACGACAAGATCCTCGAGGTCTTCACGCAGGCGTACGAGGACGTCGCGCGGGAGTTCGAGACGGTCTTCGCCACGCTCTTCCCGGGCGGCGACGGCCGGCTGGTGCTCACCGACCCGTCGGACATGCTGACCACGGGCATCGAGGTGGAGGCGCGCCCGCCGGGCAAGAAGGTCAAGCGGCTGTCGCTGCTCTCCGGCGGGGAGCGCTCGCTCACCGCGATGGCGCTGCTGGTCGCGATCTTCCGCGCGCGCCCCTCGCCCTTCTACGTGCTCGACGAGATCGAGGCCGCCCTCGACGACGCCAACCTCCGCCGGCTCATCTCGCTGATGGAGGAGCTGCGCGCCACCTCGCAGCTCATCGTCATCACGCACCAGAAGCCGACCATGGAGGTCGCCGACGCCCTCTACGGCGTCTCGATGCGGGGCGACGGCATCACGACCGTGATCTCGCAGCGGCTGCGGCCGGCCTCCTGAGCGCTGCCGCCGGGCGGTTCGCCGACCGCGGCCGGTGGGGTGGCACCGGGCGTGCAAGGCTGGGGGTGTGACGACGCAGACCCTCTGGATCATCGTGGTCGTGGTCGCGGTGGTCGTGCTGATCGCCCTGGTCGCCGGCCTCACGATCAGCCGCAGGCGCAGGATCAGCCTGCGCGAGTCCGAGGAGCTCGAGACCCCGGCCGCCGAGGAGAAGCCCAGGCAGGGCAACACCTACACGGCCAGCGGGGGCTTCGACTTCTCCGCCGGCAGTGGGGGCGGGACCGGCACGCCGACGCTGCCGCCGCGCACGGAGCCCGGCCCCGACCTGGCGCCGCCCGCCCGCGAGCGGGAGCCCGAGCCGCG
>NZ_JBEZDN010000183.1:0-12052 GCF_040648315.1 Pseudonocardia sp. NPDC049154 | reverse complement strand
GCGTTAGTCGCTATAGCGACTATCGCCACTCACAGCGGTCAGAGAAGGCGGTCGGCGTCGAAACAGGTGTGGTCGCCGGTGTGGCAGGCCGCGCCCTCCTGGTCGACGACGACGAGCAGGGTGTCGCCGTCGCAGTCCAGCCGGACCTCGTGGACCTGCTGGACGTGCCCCGAGGTCTCGCCCTTGACCCAGTAGTCCTGCCGCGAGCGCGACCAGTACGTGCCGCGGCGCGTGGTGAGGGTGCGGTGCAACGCCTCGTCGTCCATCCACGCGACCATCAGCACCTCGTTGGTGCCGCGCTGCTGCACGACCGCACACACCAGGCCGTCGGCGTCGCGCTTGAGCCGCTGCGCGATCGCCGGGTCGAGCGCGGACTCCAGGACCCGGTGCCCTGCCGAAGGCGCGAGCTCGCTCACCGGATCTCCACGTGGTCGGCGCGCAGCACGTCCTTGACCTCGCCGATCCGCAGCTGCCCGAAGTGGAACACGCTGGCGGCGAGCACGGCGTCCGCACCGGCGCGGATCGCCGGCGGGAAGTGTTCCAGCGCGCCCGCGCCGCCCGAGGCGATCACCGGAACGTCGACCACGCGGCGCACCTTCTCGATCAGCTCGAGGTCGAAGCCGGCGCGGGTGCCGTCGGCGTCCATCGAGTTGAGCAGGATCTCGCCGACGCCGAGCTCCTGGCCACGCGCGGCCCACTCGACCGCGTCGATCCCGGTGCCCGTGCGGCCGCCGTGCGTGGTGACCTCGAAGGTCGACGGCGTGGGGGGCCCGTCGACGACGCGCCTCGCGTCGACCGACAGCACGATGCACTGCGAGCCGAAGCGCCGCGCCATCTCACCCAGCAGCTCCGGCCGCGCGATGGCGGCGGTGTTGACGCTCACCTTGTCCGCACCCGCGCGCAGCATGCGGTCGACGTCGTCGGGCGTGCGGATGCCGCCCCCGACGGTGAGCGGGATGAAGACCTGCTCGGCGGTGCGGCGGACCACGTCGACCATCGTCGCCCGCTCCCCCGACGACGCCGTGACGTCCAGGAACGTGAGCTCGTCGGCGCCCTCGGCGTCGTAGACGGCGGCCATCTCGACCGGGTCGCCGGCGTCGCGGAGCTCCTTGAAGTTGACGCCCTTCACCACCCGCCCGGCGTCGACGTCCAGGCAGGGGATGACGCGGACCGCGACGCCCACTAGCGGACCGCCGCGAGGGCCTCGGGCAGCGTGAACCGCCCGGCGTACAGGGCCTTGCCCACGATCGAACCCTCGATCACGCCGGTCTCGGCCAGCGCGACCAGGTCCTTGATCTCGGAGATCCCGCCCGACGCGACGACCGGCGCCGGGGTCTTCGCCGCGACCTGCGTGAGCAGCTCGATGTTCGGCCCCTGCAGCGTCCCGTCCTTGGAGACGTCCGTGACGATGTACCGCGACACCCCGTCGCGGTCCATGCGCGCCAGGGTCTCCCAGAGGTCGCCGCCGTCCTGCGTCCAGCCGCGGGCGGCGAGCCGGTGCTGCCCGTCCTTGATCTTCACGTCCAGCCCCACGGCGATCTTCTCGCCGTGCTCGGCGCAGACCTTCGCGCACCACTCCGGGTTCTCCAGCGCAGCGGTGCCGAGGTTGACCCGGGCGCAGCCGGTGGCCAGGGCGCGGGCGAGCGACTCGTCGTCCCGGATCCCGCCGGACAGCTCCACCTTGACGTCCAGCTCACCGACGACGGCGGCCAGGAGCTCCGCGTTCGAGCCCTTGCCGAACGCCGCGTCGAGGTCGACGAGATGGATCCACTCGGCGCCGTCCTCCTGCCACTTCAGCGCCGCCTCACGCGGCGCGCCGTAGGAGGTCTCGGTGCCGGCCTCGCCCTGGACCAGGCGCACGGCCTGCCCGTCGGCGACGTCCACAGCGGGAAGAAGCGTGAAACTCACCGCACGAGCCTACCCACCGCGGCTCGGCGGCCGTCCGCCCCCGGACGGAGGAGCGCCCGGGGACGGCCGGAGCGCTCAGCAGAACGTGGTCGGGCGCTTCGGCACGTCCTTGACCGGCAGGTTCTCGCCGCTCTCCTTGATGTTGGTGGCGCTGACCCAGCCGGCGCCGTCGGACTGCGGAATCAGCACCTTGACCCACCAGAAGTTCTTGCCGGTCGGCTGGGACACCTCTTCCCCGGTGCACTGGTACAGGGCCTGGACGGGGCCCTTCTGCAGCACGGCGATCTTGCGGTCAGTACGCGGAGGAGGAGGGCAGCGGATACCCCGCTGATACCCGCCGTCGGGTACCGCTGGGAGCGTCAGGCGGGGTCGGCGCCTGGGGACTGCCCCGTGGTCGTGCGCCGGGGGGCGTGCGCTTCTGGCTCGTCGTCCTCCGCCGCGGGGTGGCCACGGGCCTCAGCCGACCACGTCGCGCAGCCAGTTCGCGAGCACCTGCGCGCCCGCGTCGCCGGACTTCTCCGGGTGGAACTGGGTGGCGGCGAGCGGCCCGTTCTCGACGGCGGCGACGAAGTCCTCGCCGTGGTTGGCCCAGGTGACCAGCGGCGGCCGGATCGCGTGCGACTCCTCCAGCTCCCACCGGCGGGCGGCGAAGGAGTGCACGAAGTAGAAGCGGGTGTCGGCGTCGAGGCCGTTGAACAAGGTGGACCCCGCGGGGGCGCGCACCGTGTTCCAGCCCATGTGCGGCAGCACGTCCGCCTTCAGCCGCTCGACGGTGCCCGGCCACTGCCCGCACCCGTCGGCCTCCACGCCGAACTCGACGCCGCGGTCGAACATCACCTGCATGCCGACGCAGATCCCGAGCACCGGGCGACCACCGGCCAGACGCCGGCCGATGATCTGCGGGCCCCGCACCGCGTGGAGGCCCTCCATGCAGTGCGCGAAGGCACCGACGCCGGGGACGACCAGCCCGTCGGCCTCGCAGGCGGCGTCGAAGTCGGAGGTGACGGTGACGTCCGCCCCGACCCGCCGCAGCGCGCGCTCGGCCGATCGCAGGTTCCCCGATCCGTAGTCCAGCACGACGATCCGCGACACGCCCCCGAGTGTACGGACCGCCGCGGCGGGGTCAGCACGCGTCGACGGGCGCGGGCCGGTGGTGCGCCAGGGTGGCCTGTTCGAGGAACGCGCGGGCGGCCGCGGTGACCGCGCCGGTGCGGCTGACGTAGGCGATGTCCAGGTACGCCGGCGGCTCCAGCTCGACGACGCGGGCGCCGGCCCGCTCCGCGAGCTCGCGCCACGAGTCGGGCAGCACCGCCATCCCGACCCCGCCGAGCACCAGCGGCAGCATCGCCTCCCGGTGCTCGCACTCCGCCGCGACCTCGGCCCCGTGCCGCGCGAGGCCGTCGACCACGGACCGCATGGCGGTGCCGGGCGGCCCCGCGATCAGCCGGCAGCCGCGGAGCTGGTCCGGCCGCACCGGCCCGGCGAGGGTCGACTCGGGGGCCGTGAGGAGCACGAACCGCTGCCGCGCGACGGGATGCAGGTCCAGCCCGGTCGCGTGGATGGGCCGCGCGGTGGCGAGCAGGCCGAGCTCGGTGGCCCCGGAGCCGACGGTCGCGATGACCTCGTCCGCGGTGAACGCGGCCCGCACCACCACCCGCACCCCCGGGTGAACCGCGCAGAACCGGGCGATGGTCCCGGCCAGCGGCGACACCGCCTGCGAGGGCGTCGCGACGATCTCCACCCGCCCCGCCCGCAGCCCCTCGACGGCCTCGACGGACGCGCGGGCCAGCTCCAGCCCGTGCCCGACCTCGCGGGCCGGCCCGACGAGCGCGCGGCCGGCCTCGGTGAGCACGACGTCCGCCCCGACGTGGTGGAACAACGCGGTGTGCAGCTCGCGCTCGAGCGCCGCGACCGCCTGGGTCAGCGTGGGTTGCCCGACCGACAGTGCCTCGGCCGCGCGGTGGAACCCACCGTGGTCGACCACGGCCAGGAAGTAACGGAGGTGCCGGGCGTCCATCGCACCCATCCTGGTGGGTGACGGCGGAACTTCCTAGAGCGTGCCCTTGGTCGAGGCGATGCCGGTGATCCGCTCGTCGGGCTCGGTGGCGGCCCGCAGCGCGCGGGCGATCGCCTTGAACTCGGCCTCGGTGATGTGGTGCGGGTCCCGGCCGTCGAGCACCCGGACGTGCAGCGCGAGGTGGCCGTGGAAGGCCAGCGACTCGAAGACGTGCCGGTTCAGCACCGTCGGGTAGTGCCCGCCCACCACGAAGCCCTGCATGACGTCGGGCTCGCCGGAGTGCACCGTGTACGGCCGCCCGGAGACGTCGACGACGGCGTGCGCGAGCGCCTCGTCCATCGGGATCCAGGCGTCGCCGAAGCGCCGGATGCCCTTCTTGTCCCCCAGCGCCTGGCGCAGCGCCTGACCGAGCACAATCGCGGTGTCCTCGACGGTGTGGTGGGCGTCGAGGTGCACGTCGCCCTCGGCCTGCACGGTGAGGTCGAACGCGCCGTGCTTGCCCAGCGCGTCGAGCATGTGGTCGAAGAACGGGACACCGGTGGAGATGCTCGTCCGCCCGGTGCCGTCGAGGTCGATCTCGACGAGGACCTTGGACTCCTTGGTGACCCGCTCGACGCGGCCGATCCGGCTCATGCGATCTCCTCCACCACGTCCCCGGCCGCGGCCAGGAACGCGTCGTTCTCCTCGGGGGTGCCGATCGTGACCCGCAGCCGCTCCGGGATCCCGACGTCCCGGATCAGCACGCCGCGGTCGAGGAACGCCCGCCACGCCCGCGGGGCGTCGGCGAACCGGCCGAACAGCACGAAGTTGGCGTCGCTGGGGACGCAGTCGTAGCCCAGGGCCTGCAGCTCCGGCACGATCCGGTCCCGCTCGGCGGCCAGCAGCGCCACCGAGCCGAGCGTGGCGTCGGCGTGCCGCAGCGCCGCCCGCGCGGCGGCCTGGGTGAGCACCGACAAGTGGTAGGGCAGCCGGACGAGCTGCAGCGCGTCGACGACGGCGGGCGCGGCGGCCAGGTAGCCCAGCCGGCCGCCGGCGAAGGCGAAGGCCTTGCTCATCGTCCGCGAGACGATCAGCTTGTGCCCGTGCGTGGCCAGCAGCGTGGTCGCACTGGGGTGCGCGGAGAACTCGGCGTACGCCTCGTCGACCACGACGATGCCCGGCGCCGCGTCGATCAGCAGCGCGAGGTCCGCAGGGTCCAACGACTGCCCGGTGGGGTTGTTGGGGCTGGTCAGGAACGTGACGTCCGGCGCCTTCTCCTTGAGCAGGAGCTGCGCGGCATCGACGTCGACCGAGAAGTCCGCGGTGCGCGGGATCTCGACCCACTCGGTCTGGGTGCCCGAGCTGATGATCGGGTGCATCGAGTAGCTCGGCACGAACCCGAGCGCGGTCCGGCCGGGTCCGCCGAAGGCCTGCAGCACCTGCTGGAGGATCTCGTTGGACCCGTTGGCGGCCCAGAGGTTCTCGACGCCGAGCCGCACCCCGGTCTGCCGGGTCAGGTACGCCGCGAGGTCCTCGCGCAGCGCGATCGCGTCCCGGTCCGGGTAGCGGTGCAGGGTCTGCGCGGCCTCCTCGCAGGCGGCCGTCACGTCGGCGACCAGCTCGGGCGGCGGCGGGTACGGGTTCTCGTTGGTGTTGAGCCGGACGGCCACGTCGAGCTGCGGGGCGCCGTAGGGCGACTTGCCGCGCAACGACTCCCGCAGCGGCAGGTCCTCCAGGCGGACCTCCGATCCCGGGGCGGTCACCGGCCGGCCCCCGCGGAGCCGAAACGGGCGGTGACGGCCTGGCCGTGCGCGGGCAGGTCCTCGGCGGTGGCGAGCGCGACGACCTGGTCCGCCACCTCGCGCAGCGCCTCCTCCGTGTACTCGACCACGTGCACGCCCCGGAGGAACGTGCTGGTGGAGAGCCCGCCGGAGTGCCGCGCGCAGCCGCCGGTGGGCAGCACGTGGTTCGAGCCGGCGCAGTAGTCGCCGAGCGAGACCGGGGCGTAGGGGCCGATGAAGATCGCACCCGCGTTGCGGACCCGGGCGCCCACGGAGCGGGCGTCGGCGGTCTGGACCTCGAGGTGCTCGGCGGCGTAGGCGTCGACGACCGCGATGCCGTCGGCGACGTCCCGCACGAGGATCGTGCCCGACTGCGGGCCGGACAGCGCCGTGCGGATGCGCTCGGTGTGCTTGGTCGCGGCGACCTGCTTCTCCAGCTCGGCGTCCACCGCGTCGGCGAGCGCGTCCGAGTCCGTGACCAGCACCGACGCCGCATTCGGGTCGTGCTCGGCCTGCGAGATCAGGTCCGCGGCGACGTGCCCGGGGTCCGCCCCGCCGTCCGCCAGGATCGCGATCTCGGTGGTGCCGGCCTCGGCGTCGATCCCGACCAGGCCGCGGAGCATGCGCTTGGCGGCGGTCAGGTAGATGTTGCCCGGGCCGGTGACCATGTCGACCGGCTCGAGGTCGGCGCCGTCCGTGTCGGTGCCGCCGTAGGCCAGCAGCGCGACGCACTGTGCACCGCCGACCGCCCACACCTCGTCGACGCCGAGGAGCGCGGCCGCGGCCAGGATCGTGGGGTGCGGGAGGCCGCCGTTCTCCGCCTGCGGCGGGGAGGCCACCACCAGCGACTCGACGCCCGCGGCCTGCGCCGGGACCACGTTCATGATCACGGACGACGGGTACACCGCGAGCCCGCCCGGCGCGTACAGCCCGACCCGGCGGACCGGGACGAACCGCTCGGTGACGGTGCCGCCCGGCACGACCCGGGTGACGACGTCGGACCTGCGCTGCTCCTCGTGCACCTTCCGGGCGCGCCCGATCGAGGTCTCCAGCGCCTCGCGCACCGCGGGGTCGAGGTTCGCCAGGGCCTTCTCGAGCTCCGCGACGGGTACCCGGACCGAGGCCGGACGGACCTTGTCGAACCGCTCGGTGACCTCCAGCACGGCCTCGACGCCCCGCTCGCGCACCGACTCGACGATCGGCCGGACCGCCTCGAGCGCCGCGTCGACGTCGATCTCCGCGCGCGGCAGCATCCCCCGCAGCACGGCGGGTCGCGGCAGCGGTTCGGGGCGCAGGTCGAGGCGGCGCAGGAGTGGGCGGACCATGCGTCCAGGGTACGTCGTGCGGCTCCGCCGCCCGTGCGCGGTAAGTGGTGCCGGAGCACCACTTACCGCGCACGAGCACACTTGCCTCGTGGCGCTCCCCTCGATCCCGACGGCGCAGCGGCGGGCGCGGCTCGTCGCGCGGCACCGGCTGGCCCCCGCGACCCGTACCGACGACGTGCCGCGGATCGTCGACGACCTGGTCGGGCTGCACTCCACCGATCCCGTCACGGTGTACCTGTCGGCCGCGGTGCGGATGGCGGACCCGGACCGGGCCGCGGTGGAGCGGGCGCTGTACGAGGAGCGCAGCCTGCTCCGGCACCACGCCATGCGCCGAACGCTGTGGGTCTTCGGCCCGCACCACGCCCGGCTCGCGCACCACGCCGTGACCGTCGACGTCGCCGCCGTGCAGCGCCGCAACCTCCACAAGCAGCTGACCGCCGGCGGGTACGCGGATCCCGACGCCACCGTCGCCGACGCCCGGGGCCGGATCCGGGAGCTGCTGCTCGCCGAGGGCCCCCTGCCCGCCCGCGAGATCGGGCTGCGGCTCCCGGAGCTCACCACGCCGGTCCCGATCGAGGCGACCACGCAGTCGTTGCACTCCCGGGTCCTGCTGGTCATGGGGTTCGACGGCGAGGTCCTCCGCGCCCGGCCCACCGGCACCTGGATCAACGGCCAGTACCGCTGGGCCGCGGCCGACGCGTGGGTGCCCGGCGGGCTCGGCGAGCCGCTGCCCAAGCGGGAGGCCGCGGCCGGGCTCGCCCGCGCCTACCTGCGTGCGTTCGGACCGGCGACCCGCGACGACCTCAAGTGGTGGGCCGGCTGGACCGTCGCGACCACGAAGGCCGCGCTCGCGGACGTCGGCGCGGTCGAGACCGACGCGGGCTTCGTGCTGCCCGACGACCTGGACGCGGTCGAGCCGCAGCCTTCGGTCGCGCTCCTCCCGGGCCTCGATCCCACGACCATGGGCTGGAAGCAGCGCGACCACTACCTGGACCCCGCGCTCACGCCGCACCTGTTCGACCGCAACGGCAACGGCGGTCCCACGATCTGGGTCGACGGCGCGATCGTCGGCGGGTGGGTGCAGCGCAAGGACGGGACGATCGCGCTGAAGCTGCTCGCCGACGTCGGGGCCGAGGCCCGTGCGCAGGTCGACGCCGCCGCCCACGCCCTGGAGACCCTGCTCGGCGAGGTCCGGTTCACCGTCCGCTTCCCCGCCCCGATGGCGGCCGAGCTGCTGGCCTAGGTTCGCGAGGTGAGCGACTGGTTCCTGGCCGGTGAGCACGAGGCCGACGCGGTGGCCTCGGTGGCGTCCGGCGAGCACCCCTTCGACGACTGGCCCCACCTGTCGATCCCGTTGCGGCGCAGCGAACTGGCCTCCCTGTACGCGGCGCTCACCGAGGCCGGGCCCGCCGACCCCCGCAGCCCCGCCGGTCTGCTCGCCGTCGAGGTCGACGCCGGGATGATCGTGACCCGGGTGCCGGCGGCCGCGATCGAGGCCCTGGCCGAGATGACCCCGCGGACGGCGCCGCCGGTGATGGCCGCCTGGTCGGAGGCCATCGCGCACGACGAGCCCGACGCGCTCGGCGAGATCCTCTCCGACCTCGCCGCCTTCGCCCGGGACGCCGCGGAGTCCGGCCGCCCCGTCCTCGAGCTCGCCCCCTACTAGGCCGGGCCTAGCCCGCCGCCGCTCCGGCGACCTCCTGCACCACCTCGGCGAGGACCTCGTCCGCGACGGGCATCGCGGCGACCTCCGCCGCGAGCCGCTGCGCCGCCCGCCGGAAGGAGGGCTCGCCGAGCAGGCGTCCCAACGCCGTGGCGATCGCGTCGGGTGTGACCTCGCCGGGTTCCAGGGCCAGGCCCGCGCCGGTCGGCAGCAGTGCCGCGGTGTTCGAAGGCTGGTCGGTGCCCTGGGGCAGGCACAGCTGCGGCAGGCCGTGGCAGACCGCGCCGATCATGGTTCCGGCACCGGCGTGCGACACCACCGCGCGGCAGCGCGGGAGCACCAGCGCCTGCGGCAGGTACCGCGCCGCGAGGACCCCGGACGGCTGCGGTCCGAGCCCGGCGGGGTCGACGTCCGGCCCGGTCGTCACCACGACGTTCACCGCCCGGCGCACGCACCCCTCCAGCACCGCGCGGAAGATCTCCGGGGCGCGGTTCGTGACCGTCCCGAGGGTCACGTAGACGGTGTCCTCGTGGGGCAGGGCGTCGAGGGCGGCGGCGAGGTCGCGATCGGGCTCGCCGACCTCACCGGCGGTGGGCCGCACCGGCCGCAGGTCCGTCCACGGGTTCGGTTCCGGGCCGCGCAGGCCCGGCGGGCACGGGTCCAGGTAGGGAGCGGCGAACACGGCCGCGATCGGGTCGGGCAGCCCCGACGCGGCGAGGGTCTCGCCGATCGTCCGACCGAAGCGCGCGGTCTCGGGCACCGTCGGCCCGTACCCGTGGGTGACGTGCGGGACGCCGTGCGCCGCCGCGGCGACCGTCGACCCCAGCTCCAGCGTGTCGTGCACGACCAGGTCGGGCCGCCACCCGTCCAGGAGAACCCCGATGTCCCGGGCGCGGTCGACCGCACCCGCGCCGAAGAAGTGCCGCGCGGCGACCAGGGGCCGCTCGTCCGGCGGGAGATCGCCGAACGTCACCCCGTTCAGCCGGGCGAACGACTCGGCCAGCGTCGCCCCCGAGCGGTGCACGCGGACGCCGAGCCGCGCGGCCGTCGGCGCGAGATCGGCGCCCGTCGACACCACGATCTCCGCCCCGGCGCGCTGCGCGGCCCGGATCAGGGGCACCATCGGCAGCAGGTGGCCGAAGCCCGGCCACGAGGCGACGAGGATCCGCACGGCGACCACCTCCGCCCGGGAAGAGCGTCCGCGGCCGTCGCGCGATACGCGCCTACAGGTCGAGCCCGAGGTCCAGCGCGGTCACCGAGTGGGTCAGGGCGCCGACCGAGATGAAGTCCACCCCGGTCTCGGCGTACTCGCGGGCGTTCGCGAGGAGCAGCCCGCCGCTGGACTCGAGCAGGGTCGGGCGGGAACCACGACGGCGCACGGCCTCGGCCGTCTGCTCCGGGCCGAAGTTGTCCAGCAGGACCAGCTCCGCCCCCAGCTCCAGCACCTCGTCGAGCTGCGGGAGCGAGTCCACCTCGACCTCGCAGGGCAGCTCCGGCGCCCGCTCCCGCGCGGCCCGCAGCGCGGCGGACACCGAGCCCGCCGCGGCCACGTGGTTGTCCTTGATCAGGATCGCGTCGCCGAGCCCGAGCCGGTGGTTCACGCCCCCGCCGCAGCGCACGGCGTACTTCTCCAGCAGCCGCAGCCCCGGGAGCGTCTTGCGGGTGTCCCGGATCCGCGCCCGGGTGCCCGCGACGGCGTCGACCCACTGCGCGGTCGCCGTCGCCACCCCGGACAGGTGGCAGAGCAGGTTGAGCGCGGTGCGCTCGGCCGTGAGCAGCGCCCGGACCGGCGCCCGGACGACGAGCGCGGGCTCGCCCGGCGTCAACCGGGATCCGTCCGGGAGCTCGGCGAGCAGCTCCCACTCCGGCACGACCAGGTCCAGCACGGCCTTCGCGACCGGGACGCCGGACAGCACCCCGGCCTTGCGCGGTGTGAAGGATCCGACAGCCACCGCGTCGGCCGGCACGGTGGCGGCCGTGGTGGCGTCGGGCCCGTAGCGGAGGTCCTCGTCGAGCGCGGTGCGCACGACGCGGGCCAGGTCCTCGGGGTCCGGCACGCCGATCTCGGTGGCCCCGCCGACGCCCGCGGCGATCGCCGTGTTCACAGTGCTCACGCCGCACCCGCCAGCGCGTCCGTGCCGACGACCGGGCGGCCGCCGTCGTCGAGGGTCACGAGCAGGGACTCCTTCTGCCACATGTCGTCGCGGTCGGGGAAGTCGGTGCGGACGTGGCAGCCGCGGCTCTCCCGGCGGTTGCCTGCGGCCGCGAGCACGGCCTGCGCGAGCAGCGTCAGCGCCGCGTCCTCCACCCCGGCGCGGTCGAGCGGGGTGGCCAGCAGCGTGGCCCGCTCGACGAGGTCCGACGCCGTGGCCAGGCCCGTCGCGTCCCGGCCGATGGCGGCGTAGGCGCTCATCGCGCGCTGGACCACGCCCCGGTCGGCCACGCCCACCGCGGGCGCCGGTGCGATCAGCTCGGGCGCCGCCGTTCGCGGCTGGGCCAGGTCCTCGACCACGGCCCGGACCGTGCGTTCGCCCACCACGAGCCCCTCGAGCAGGGAGTTCGACGCCAGCCGGTTCGCCCCGTGCAGGCCGGTGCGCGCCACCTCGCCGGCGGCGTACAGGCCCGGGACCGCGGTGCGGCCGTCGATGTCGGCGACCACTCCGCCGCACGCGTAGTGCGCCGCCGGGGTGACCGGGATCGGCTCGCGGGTGGGGTCGATGCCGGCCTCGCGGCACGACGCGTACACCGTGGGGAACCGGGCCGCGAAGCCCTCCAGCTCGGTGGCGTCGAGGTACATGCAGTCCGCGCCGGTCTCGGCCATCCGGCGGGTGATCGCGGCGGCCACGACGTCCCGCGGGGCGAGGTCGGCGAGCGGGTGCCGGCCGACCATGAACCGGGTGCCGGCCCGGTCCCGCAGGACCGCGCCCTCGCCGCGGACCGCCTCGGTGACCAGCGGGCGGCGGCCGACCGCGGGCCCGGTGTAGAGCACGGTCGGGTGGAACTGCACGAACTCCAGGTCGGCCGCGGCGGCCCCGGCGCGCAGGGCCAGCGCCACGCCGTCGCCCGTCGAGGTCCCGGGGTTGGTGGTGCTCGCGTAGAGCTGCCCGTACCCGCCGGTGGCCAGGAGCACGGCCGGGGCGCGCAGGACGCCGGGGCGGCCGGCGTCGTCGAGCACGGCGAGCCCGGCCACGCGGCCGGACGCGTCCTTCAGGGCGTCGACGGCCACGTGCCCGGTGAGGATCGTGAGCGACCGGGCGGCCTCGACCAGCGCCCGCTCGATCTCCGCGCCGGTGGCGTCGCCGCCCGCGTGCACCACGCGGAAGGCGGCCGCCGACTCGGAGCTGCTGGCCGTCGGCATGATCGAACACGGCGTCGGCCA
>NZ_JBEZDN010000182.1:2441-12396 GCF_040648315.1 Pseudonocardia sp. NPDC049154 | reverse complement strand
CCGGAATCAGCCCGGCCTTCTCGGTGGAGATGTTCCCGACCGAGCTCCGGTGCACGGCGGTGTCGCTCGGTCAGCAGCTCGCCTCCCGGCGCCCCGGAACCCTCGGAGCCCTCCGGCGGCGGGCGCAAGGCCTTGATCGTCGGGCTCGTCGTGGTGGTCCTGCTGGCCGCCGTGGGCGGCGTGGGCTGGTTCGCCGCGAGCCAGTTCGGGCTGCTCGGGGGGAGCACCACCAGCAGCACGGGCACGTCGGTCGGCGGAGGCGGTGGGTCGAACGAGGAGATCCCGCCGGCCGCCGACTCGACCGAGCCCGAGGTCGCCACCAGCGTGCCGATCCCGTCGCTGGGCGCCGCGATCCCGGTCGGCAAGACCCCCGGCTACATCGCGCTGTCGCCCAACGGCCGGCTGGCCTACATCGCCAACCGCAACGCCGGCGTCGTCACGGTCATGGACACCTCGGTCAACAAGGTCATCGCGACGATCCCGGTCCAGGCCGGCCCGCCGCAGTACCTGGCCTTCGCGCCCGACGGCAAGCGCGTCTACGTCTCGATCTTCAACGACCAGAAGACGATCAACGTCGTCGGCGTGCTCGACACGACCAGCAACTCGATCACCTCGACGATCCCGGTCGGCACCCGGCCTTTCGCCCTCGCCGTCACGCCCGACGGGTCGAAGCTCTACGTGCCCAACCACGACTCCGGCACGGTCAGCGTGATCGACACGGCGACCAGCACGCTCGTGCACGACATCAAGGTCGCGCCGAACCCGCACTGGGTGACCTTCTCGCCCGACGGCACCAAGGCGTACACGGCCAACCACGAGTCGGGCGTCGTCACGATCATCAACACGGCCGACGACACCGTGCTCGGCGAGGTCAAGGTGCAGGTCAGCCCGCACAGCCTCGAGGTCGCGCCGGACAACTCCGTGGTCGCCAACGTGAACTACGACAGCGACTCGGTCACCGTCATCGACACCAACACCGACCAGGTGATCGCGACGGTGCCGGTGGGCAAGAAGCCGCAGGACATCGCGTGGGCGCCGGACGGCCGGTTCGTCTACGTCACCGCGGTGGAGGGCGACAACCTCACGGTGATCAACGCCCAGACCTGGACGGTCACCGCCACCCTGCCCACGGGCGACGCCCCGACCAGCCTGGCCGTCACGCCGGACGGGAAGAAGGCGTACGTCACCAACCTCAACAGCGGCACCCTCACCGAGGTCAACCTCACCGGCTGACCCGGCTCCCGCCCGTCCCGCCGACTCCCGACTCGCAGCAGTCCCGCGAGTCGGGAGTTCGCGCACCGCGAGTCGGGCTGTGGCGCCCCGCGAGTCGGGGAGTTTGCGCACCACGAGCCGGGCTGTGGCCCCCGCGAGTCGCGACTTCCAGCACCGCGAGTCGCGACTTCCAGCACCGCGAGTCGGGAGTTCCGGGTCACCGAGTTGCACATCCTCGTCGACTCCGCGAGTCGCGCTGAGCCCTCCCGCGAGTCGCGCTGTGCCCCTGCGGGCGGGCTGTGGCCCCCCGCGAGTCGCGCTGTGGCTTCCTGCGAGTCGCGCCCCAACTTCCGCCTGGAACGTGACGGAGGAATGCAGTACCGCCGGTCGGAGGGTTCGCGTCCCGGTGCGGTCGTCCGTGTTCAGACGGCCTGGCGGCGGGTACCGCTGCACCGGTTCTGGTGCGCGGGGGTCAACCCCACCCCGGTCGGCGGGGCGGCCTCGGTAGGAGTGGGGCCAGCGTCATCGTCCCGGGTCGGGCCCGGCGGGATGCTTCTTCTCGTTCGACACCGACACCGGGAGGGCCCCGGCGCCAGGACGGAAGGAGAAGCACGATGTCCGCGAAGACCGCTCAGCTCACCCTCGTCACCGGCACCGGCATCCCGGCGCTGACCCACCGTGATCGCGCCGTCCTGCGCGCCGTCGAGGCCGGCCGCGTCCGGCTGTCCGGTGGCTCCGCCCTCGTCGTCGACGGGATGTTCCTCGCCGACCCGTTCGCCGCCCCGCGGCTCACCGACGCCGGCCTGATCGCCGACGCCGACGGGTCAGTCGCCCTCACCGACTCCGGTCGCGCCCTGCTCGCGGCGTGACGTCCCGCGCACCCCCGGCCCCGGACGGAGCCGGGTCGATCGCTCCCGGGGACACCGGAACGTCCGGCGCCTGCCGTTCCTCCGCTGTCCCGTCCCCGCTCTCCCGGTGCGCGGCGAACCGCGCGGCCTGCCACTTCCCCAGCTCACGGATCCCCAGCGCCACCAGCGCGGCCAGCGCGATCCCGACCCCGATCGTCCACGCCGCGGTCGCTCCGGGCGACGGCGTCGCGGGCAGACCGGCCGCGACGTCCCGCGCCGCCTGATCGTGATCGTGATGCCCGCCGACCGGGACCGCCGGCCGCGGCGCCCCGTACGGCAGCTCGAGGGCCGCGTGTGCCGGCGCGGGCCGGCCGGGCACCACCAGGTCCGACCATTCGACGACGGCGCCGGACCGGCTCGTCTGGGTCGTCCGGAACCGCACGGGCCCCGCTCCGTCGGGCATCCGGCCCACCCGCAGCACGAGGTCCACGGGCTCGGCCGCGACCGGCCCGCCGGTCCACTCGATCCCGGTCGCGGTGGTCGCAACCTGCCATCCGGGCGGCGACGACGGCTGCGGGTCCACGAGCGGACGCGCCGTCGGCAGGTCCACCCGGACCGCGACGACCGGATCGGCCGGATCGTCGTTGGTCACGCGGAACGTCACGGCGACGTCCCGCGCGCCGGCCTCGGTGTGGTCGGGCGAGAGCGTGACGTCCGCGGCCGCGGCACCGGCGAAGACCGTGCCGAGCCCGACGAGCGTCAGGAGCATCAGCAGGGCGCAGCGGACCGGGACGGCGGCTCCGCTGAACCCGCGCATCCCCGCCTCCTCGCGCCGCTCCCGACAGGAACTCGGCCCTGATCGTCGGGCGTTACCGCGCCTGCACGTCGGGAACGACGGTGGAGGCTCCGCACTCCCCGGTCAACCTCCCGCGCGTCGGCGCTTCCAGGTGACCGAACCCCACAACCCGGGACGAGGGACATGTGCACCTCGGTGACCCGAAACCGCCGACTCGCGGGAGGGCAGAGCCCGACTCGCGCTACCGGAACCCCCGACTCGCGCTACCGGAACCCCCGACTCGCGCTACCGGAACCCCCGACTCGCGCTGCCGGAACCCCCGACTCGCGGTGCTGGAAGTCGCGACTCGCGGTGCCACAACTCCCGACTCGCGGTGCCACAACTCCCGACTCGCGCTGCCGGAACTCCCGACTCGCGGGGTCAGGGAGCTACACCGCGCCCAGGACCGGTTCGAAGGCGAGCTCGGCGGCGCCGACCAGCTTGCCGTCCCGTCCCAGCGGCGAGACCGCGATGCGGGTGCGGCCCGCGGCGCGGCTGACCAGGCTGCGGCGGTGCAGCTCGTCCCGGATCCGGTCGACGAGCCGGGTGGGGAGGGCGGCGAACAGGTCGCCCAGCACCACGAGCTCCGGCGCGAGCATGTTCACCGCCGTGACCAGCCCCGTGACCAGCCACTCCCCCACCTCGGACAGCAGGTCGAGCCGGCCGGGGTGGGCCTCGAGGTCCCGCAGCTCCGCCACCAGGACCCCGCGCGGCGTGTCCTCGGGGAGCCCGAGCGCCCGGCACAGCGCCGGCTCGCCGACCTCGGTCTCCCAGCAGCCCTGCTCGCCGCAGAAGCACGCCCGCCCACCGGGCCGGACGATCATGTGCCCGATCTCGCCGACGTACCCGCCGGACCCCCGCAGCGGCACCCCGCCGACGATGACCCCGCCGCCCACGCCGACGTCGGCGGACAGGTACAGCAGGTCGTTGGCGTCCCGCGCCGCCCCCCTGACGTGCTCGGCGAGGGCGCCGAGGTCGCCGTCGTTGCCGACGGTGGTGGGCGACCCGAGCACCGCGCCGAGCCGGCTGCCCAGGGCCACCTCGCGCCAGCCGAGGTTGGGCGCCTCGTGGACCAGGCCGTCGGCCCGCCGGACGACCCCGGGGACCGAGACGCCGACCCCCTGCTCCCGCACGCCCAGCTCGTCGCGCAGCAGCTGCGCCGACTCGGCGATGTGCGTGATGACCTCGCCGGGCAGCCGGGTGGTGCGGTGCAGGTTCCAGCTGTGCCGGCCGAGGATCTGCCCGCCGATCCCGACCATCGCCATGGCGACCTGGTCGACCCGGACGTCGACGGCCAGGACGACCGCCGCGTGCGCCTCGGGCAGGACCAACAGGGACGGCCGCCCGGCGCCGGTGCGCTGCGCCGGGACGGCCTCCGTGACGACGCCCGCCTCCGCCAGCCCGTCGACCACCGCCTTGATCGTGCTGCGGTTGAGCCCGAGCTCGCTGGCGAGCGTCGCGCGGGTGCAGGGCCCCTCGACGTGCAGGCGGCGCAGCAGCGCGGTCCGGTTGTGCCGGCGGGCGTCGTCGGGACGGGTGCCGGAGGTCGGGACGGTCACCTGCCGGCGGCCGCCGACTTCCGCCGGGACAAAACGTCGACGCCCGCCGCGAGCAGCAGCACCAGGCCGGTGATGATGAAGACCACCGCGGCCGGCTGCTTGAGCAGGCCCAGCCCGTTCTCGACGGTCGCCAGCACCGCGCCGCCGATGACGGCGTTGGACACCCGGCCCCGCCCGCCGAACAGCGACGTCCCGCCGATGACGGCCGCGCCGACCGCGAACAGCAGCGTGTTGCCGCCACCGGCCGCCGGCGAGACCGACCCGACCTTCGAGGAGTAGACGATCGCGCCGATCGCCGCGAAGGCCGAGCTGATCACGAACACCGCCGCCCGGATCCGGACGACGTCGATGCCCGCCCGACGGGCCGCCTCCCGGTTGCCGCCGACGGCGTAGACGTGCCGGCCGAACCGCGTGCGGTCGAGGACGTAGGTCCCCAGCACGAGGAGGACCAGGACGATCGGCACGACATAAGGGATACCGGAGATCGCGATGATGCCCGGCGACCGGTCCCGGGTGAGCAGGAAGGTCGCCAGCGCCCCGAGCACGACGACGGCCCCGACCTTGATCAGCACCAGGCCCGTCGGCTTCGCCACCAGGCCCTTGTGGAGCCGGTTGCGCTGCTGCAGGAGCAGGACCGCCGCGTAACCGCCCGCCGCGACCACGAACAGCACCCACGAGCCGAGGGTCGACAGGTTGCCGTTCGCCACGGCGTTGATCACCGGGTCGCGCAGGCCGAGGGTGCCGCCGTCGCCGATGAGCTGCAGGATCACGCCCTGCCAGGTGATGAACAGGGCCAGGGTGACGACGAAGCTCGGCATCCCGATGCGCGCGACGAGGAAGCCGGTCAGGCACCCGACGACCACGCCGACGCCCACCGCGAGCACCATCTCGATCCACGGGTTGGCCGGGACGCCGATCAGCAGGATCACCGCCGTCAGGACGCTCACCACGGCCCCGGCCCACACCCGCACCCAGATCGCCAGCGCCGCCGCGACGAGCATCGTGACGATCAGCACCGCGAAGACGAAGCCGCCCATGGCGCCGAGCATGTTCCCGCCGCTCACGAGATGCAGCGCCATGAGCGCCGCCGCGAGGCCCGACGCCGTGCCCGCGGCGAGGTCGATCTCGCCGGTGAGGAGCACGAACACCAGGCCCATCGCGATGATGGTCCGGCCGGCACCCTGCTGGAGGAGGTTCGCGAGGTTCAGCAGGCTGGGGAAGGTGCCGCCGGAGTCGAGGATCGTGAACAGCACGAACAGCGCGGCGAGGCCGAGCAGCGCGGGCAGCGAGCCGAGCTCGCCGTTGCGCAGGCCCTGGAGGTAGCCGCGGATCGCCTCGCCCGTGGTCCGGGCGGTGGTGTCGATGCCGAAGTCGGCCGCCCGGTTCCCCGGGTCGGCCTTCTCGGCCGCCGACTTCTGCTGCTTCTCGGGTGCGGTCACTGCCCGACCACCCCTTCCGGTCGGGCCAGCCCGAGGTCCCCGGACCGGCCTGCGGTGATGAGCTCGACGACCTGCCCGTGGGTGACGTCGCGCGTGGGCACCTCGGCCACCATGCGGCCGAGGTAGAGGGTGGCGATGCGGTCGGCGACCTCGAAGACGTCGGCCATGTTGTGGCTGATCAGGACGACCCCGATGCCCTGCTCGGCGAGCCGGCGGACGAGGTCGAGGACCTGCCGGGTCTGCGCGACGCCGAGCGCGGCGGTGGGCTCGTCGAGCAGCACGACGCGGGAGTCCCAGAGAACGGCCTTGGCGATGGCGACCGTCTGCCGCTGCCCGCCGGAGAGCGACGCCACGGGCGTCCGCACGCTGGTCACGGTGCGGACCGACAGCGAGGCGAGGGTGCGCCGCGCCGCCTGCTCCATGTCGGACTCGTCGAGCAGCCACGGCCTGCCGCGCTCCCTGCCGAGGAACATGTTCTGGACGATGTCGAGGTTGTCGGCGAGCGCGAGGTCCTGGTAGACGACCTCGATCCCGAGCTTCGCCGCGTCGGACGGGCTGTGCAGCGTGACGGGGTCGCCGTCGAAGAGGATCTCGCCGCCGTCGATCGGGTGGATCCCGGCGACGCACTTGACCAACGTCGACTTGCCGGCGCCGTTGTCGCCGACGAGCGCGGTCACCTCGCCGGCGCGCACCGTCAGGTCGACGTCGTGGAGCACCTGCACCGCGCCGAAGCTCTTCGACACGGACCGCAGCTGCAGGATGGGTTCGGACATGCAGACCTCCATGCGAGGGCGCGCGGCCGGGAGGGCGCCGCCTCCGGAGCCGATGGTCGGCTTCGCAAGCTCCGCCTCCGCGGCCGCGCGCCCGGCTCGGTTACTTGATGCCGGCCGCGTCGCAGGCGGCCTGCGTGGCCTGCACGCAGATCTCGCTCGCCGTGACGTAGCCCGCGTCCGTCACCGTCTTGACGTTGTCCTTGGTGATCAGCTGCGGGGTGAGCAGCACGGACTTGACCTCGCGGTTGCCCTTCGGGTCGTTCACCGTCTGGGTCGCCGTCTGGTCCGCGGTGGCGGTGTCGCCCTTGGCGAGGGCCGCGGCGAGCTTGGCGGTCGCGTCGGCCTCCTCCTGGATCGGCTTGAACACCGTCATGTACTGGTCGCCGCGCAGGATGGCCTGCAGGCCGTCCGCGGTGGCGTCCTGGCCGGTCACGGCCACTTGGCCGTTGAGCCCGTACTTGGTCAGCACGGTGACGATGGCACCCGCCAGGCCGTCGTTCGCCGCGACGACGCCGTCGACCTTGCCGCCGTTGCCGGTGAGCAGCTGCTCGAACGTCTGGCCGCCGACCTGGTTGTCCCACTTGTCGATGGCCTGGTTCGCCACGAGCTTCAGCTGCCCGGAGTCGTACATCGGCTTCAGCACGGTCTGCTGGCCGTTGTAGAACAGCGTCGCGTTGTTGTCCGTGGGCGCGCCCTCGATCTGGATGACCTGCGCGCCCTGCTTGCCCTGCAGCGCCTGGGCGAGACCCTGGCCCTGCAGCGCGCCGACCTTCTCGTTGTCGAAGGAGACGTAGTAGTCGCTGGTGCCGCCGAGGTTCAGCCGGTCGTAGTCGATGACCGGGATGCCCTGCGCCTTGGCCTTGGCCGCGACGGCCGAGCCGCCGTCCGAGCTGATCGACGCGATGACCAGCACCTTCACGCCGCTGGAGATCATCCCGTCGGCCAGGGTCGAGAACTTCTGCTCGTCGCCCTGCGCGTTCTGGATGTCCGGGTCGAGCCCGGCGGCGCGCATGGCCTTGTCGAGCATGGGCTTGTCGAAGCCCTCCCAGCGCGCGGACGTGTCCGTCTCCGGGAGGATGACGCCGACCTTGACGCCCCCGCCCGCCGGCGCCGCCGAGGGAGCGGTGCCGCCCGACGACCCACCGGAGCTGTTCGCCCCGCACGCGGTGAGGGTGAGGACCAGCCCCAGACCCAGCGCCGCGATCATCTTCGGCGCGCCTCGCAGCGCCGACCTGCCTACCCGCATCCGCCCTCCACCTCACTGTGGACCCGGTGTCCGACGACATCGGGTGAATGTTGTGGGCGACAACGTATGCGGCCGAAGTCTGTGATGCAAAGCATGCTGAATCGGTCAAGGTTCCGCTGGATCGTCACGATTCGGTCTCGCCGGAGGGCCTTTGTTGTCGGGGTCCCGTTTCCTGTCGCGCCGCGTCACCGGGCTGCTGCGCTCCGCAACCGTCGCAAAGGGGGCCGGCACGGCGGCACCTCGTTGCGCCGCCCGGGCGCGGACCGGCGGGGTGAGACGCCTTCCCGAACGGCTCTGCGGGGACGGACCCCGGACCACACCGACCGGCGTGCTCCGTCCGGGCCGGTTCACGCTCCGTGCCTCCCCGGGCGGCGGCACGGCGGGGGCCGACGAGGTCGCCACGGCGCGAGTCGGCGCCACCGGATCGAGTGATCTTCACTCGGGCGCACCCGCAGCGATGACACTGCGTGACGGAACGCGTGCAGTTACTCCACGTGACGACGACGGGTCTCCCGGGGTGGCTCGACCATCTCGGGCGCGCCGTCCCCGTCACGCGATCTCAGCGCCACCGCGGCGATCACGGCCGCGATCCCGACCGCCTCGGCGGCCCCCGGGAGCTGCCCGAGCACCAGGAAACCGATCACCGTGGCGGTCGCCGGGAGCAGGGCCAGGAGCACCGCGAACCGCCCCTGCCCGACCCGCCGAAGCACCACCTGGTCGAGGCCGTAGGGGATCACGCTGGACAGCACCCCGACCCCGACGGCGAGCAGCACCACCACCGGGTCGGCGAGCGGCGCGAGGCCCGCGGTCCCACCGAGGAACAGCACCGGGGAGCACAGGACGGCGGCCACGGTGAAGCCGACGGCCATGTCGTCGACCCCGTTCCCGGCCGTCGCGACCCGCTTGCCGAGGAGGATGTACGCCGCCCACATGACGGCCGCGGCGAGCGCCCACAGCACCCCCGACGGACTTCCTGACCAGCGGACATCCGCGATGAGGGCCACCCCGCCCGCGGCCAGCACGACGGCCCCGACGTCCCGCGGGCGGCGGGAGAGGGCCGCCGCCACCGCGACCGGCCCGCAGAACTCCAGCGCGACCGCGGTGCCGAGCGGCAGCCGCGCGATGGCCTCGTAGAAGGCCGCGTTCATGAGCGCTGTCGCCAGTCCGAACGGGACCGACCGCCGCAGCCGCGGAGCCCGCCACGCCGCCCGCCGGGGCCGCCGCCACGCGAGCAGCACCAGGCCCGCACCGAAGATCCGTAACACCGCGACGGCCGCGGGCGACAACCGGTCGAACAGCCCGACAGCGAGGGCCGCCCCGACGTACATCGAGGCGCCCCCGACGACGAAGAGCACGGGCGCCGGGACCCGGCGAACCATGCTCGCCGTCACGCCGGTGCCCCCGACTGCGCTCCGTAGCCGCGAGGACCCGACTGTTTACACACCACACCTTGCGGTGTCACACCATGCACCGCATCATTCACTCGTAGTCAACTGAATCCGTGTTCGTCATCGGACCGCCACCGCGTCGACGGTCACTCGACCCCGAAAGGTCGATCTGTGATTGTCGTCGCGACACGGGACGGGAACACATGCAGGGGTATCGAACGTCTGCAAGAGTGGGCGCACCGCGCGAGCGGTCGTCACAGCAAGCGACATCGGGAGACCGGTGTCGAGACGGAGGGAGACCGCTATGCAGCCTGGAACCCTGACCCGGCCCGAGTTGACCCTCGCCGACCGCTGTGACCGCTGCGGAGCGGCCGCAAAGGTTCGTGCCGTGCTGCCGTCCGGCGGCGAGCTCCTGTTCTGCGGACACCACGCGCGTGCGCACGCCGACAAGCTGCGCGAGCTCGAGGTGGACGTGCAGCAGGGTGCCGAGTAGGCACGAGTGATGGGCGATCGGCGACTCCCCTCGCCGGTCATGTGAGCGTCGTCGAGAGGGCCGGCACCCCCCGGGGGCGCGCCCGCAGTTGGGGGGGGGGGGGGGGGACCACCCGAACCCCCCCAACCGGGTGGGGGGGTGGGGGCCCGACCGGGGGGGGTC
>NZ_JBEZDN010000182.1:0-2431 GCF_040648315.1 Pseudonocardia sp. NPDC049154 | reverse complement strand
GTCTGAGAGAGCGCCGCTGCCCTGGGCGCCGCCCCCCACCCCCCCATCGCCCGGGGCGGGGGGGCCGGGCCCCCCGCCCCGGCGCGGCCCCCCCCTCTCGTGTGTCGGGGGACGGGTGACCACCGTCACCGCCACGACCGGATCGTGGCGATGCGCTCCTCCAGCTGCTCGATCGTCGCCATCGCGGTCGGCGGGCCGCCGCAGGCCCGGCGCAGCTCGTTGTGGATCACGCCGTGCGGCTTCTTCGTGCGGTGGTTGTGCAGCGCGACCAGCGTGTTCAGCTCCTTGCGGAGCTTCTGGATCTGCTCGCGCACGGACAGCTGCCGCGGCGGCTCCGGCACGGGCGGCGGCGGGGTGGCGCGGGCCGCGGCGCCGGAGCGCGGCGAGCCCCTGTCCACCCAGTCCTGCTGCCGCTGCTGCAGCAGCGTGCGCACCTGGTCGGCGTCGAGCAGCCCGGGCAGCCCGATGTACTCCTCCTCGTCGGCGCTGAACGAGGCGCCGTCGAAGATCAGCTGGTCGAGCTCGGCGTCGGCGTGCAGCGCGGTGAAGGACTTCTCGTCCTCCCCCGGCTCGTCCTGCTGCCGGTTCGCGAGGGCGAGCTCCTCGTCGTTCCACTCCTCCTTGGGCCGGTGCGGCTTGCCGAGGACGTGGTCGCGCTGCGCCTCCAGCTCGCTCGCCAGGCCCAGCAGCACCGGGACCGACGGCACGAACACCGAGGCCGTCTCCCCCGGCCGCCGCGACCGCACGAACCGGCCGATCGCCTGCGCGAAGTACAGCGGGGTCGAGGCCGAGGTCGCGTAGACGCCCACCGCGAGCCGCGGGACGTCGACGCCCTCGGACACCATCCGGACGGCGACCATCCACCGCTCGTCGGACTTCGAGAAGGCCTCGATCCGGTCCGACGAGCCCGCCTCGTCCGAGAGGATCAGCGCGGGCGGCGTGCCGGTGACCTGCTGCAACAGGGCGGCGTAGGCGCGCGCGTTGGTCTGGTCGGTGGCGATGACGAGGCCGCCGGCGTCGGGCATCCCGCTGTTGCGGTGGGCGTCGAGCCGCTTGTCGGCGGCCGCGAGCACCGCGGGCATCCACTCGCCGCCGGGGTCCAGCGCGGTGCGCCAGGCCATCGCGGTCTGTTCCTTGGTGAGCGGCTCGCCGAGCCGGGCGGTGATCTCCTCGCCCGCGCTCGTCCGCCAGCTCGACGTGCCGGAGTAGGCCAGGAACACCACCGGCCGGACGACGTTGTCCGCCAGCGCGTCGGAGTAGCCGTAGGAGTGGTCGGCGCGGCTGCGCAGCGCGCCCTCCCCGTCCCGGACGTACTCGACGAACGGGATGGGGTTGTCGTCCGACCGGAAGGGCGTCCCGGTCAGCGCCAGCCGCCGCTCAGCCGGCTCGAAGGCCAGCTGGACGCCCTCGCCCCAGGACTTGGCGTCGCCCGCGTGGTGGATCTCGTCGAGGATCACCAGCGTGCGGCGGTTCTCGGTGCGGGCCCGGTGCGTGTGGGGGTGCACGGCCACGCCGGCGTAGGTGATCGCGATGCCGTGGTAGTCCCGCGAGGTGCCGGCCGACGCCCGGAACTCGGGGTCCAGCGCGATCCCGACGGCCGCCGCGGACTGCGCCCACTGGTACTTGAGGTGCTCCGTCGGGGTGACGACGGTGACCGCCTCGATCGTGCGGTCCGCCAGCAGCTCGCTCGCCACCCGCAGCGCGAAGGCCGTCTTGCCCGCGCCCGGCGTCGCGACCGTCAGGAAGTCCTGGGGCCGGGCGGCCAGGTACCGGGCGAGCGCCGAGCGCTGCCAGGCACGCAGCGGGCGCGAGCCCAGAGCCGACACCGAGGAGAGTCCCTGAATCGGTACGGATTCCGTTTGCGACACACGTCTCCCTGTCCTGCCGACCTCCCCCCGGAGGGGGTGCTGGGGCCGCCGATCAGCGTATCCGGGGGTCACCGCGGGCGACGCCGTGCCCCGACCCGGGACGCGAACGCGCACGTCACGCGCGGCGGGCTGGCCCGGGGCGCCCGGTCCGGGGTACACCTGCGGGCACAGCGGGCCGGCTGGGAGGATCGGCCGGACGGGGACCGGGGACGAACCGGACGGGAAAGGGGCGCACACGATGACACGGCGCGGCAGGTGCGGGCGATGACCCGGCCGGAGGCCGACGACGCCGCGCTGCCGCTCGACGCCCTGCTCACCGAGGCCGCCCGCGGACCGCTGGCGCGACTGCTGCCGGTCGCCCCGGCCGCACGCCTCGCCGCCGCTGCGCTGCGCTCCCCCGCCGCCACGGCCGGCCGCGCGGCGGGACTGCTCGCCGAGCTCGGCCGCATCGGGCTGGGTGCCCGCCCGGCCGCGGGCCATCGTGGGCGAGTTCCCGCACGAGTGGATCGACGGCGAGCGGATCGAGAGCTACATCGCGCCCGGCAGCGACCACGCCATGCGCC
>NZ_JBEZDN010000181.1:0-12405 GCF_040648315.1 Pseudonocardia sp. NPDC049154 | reverse complement strand
CCTGCGCGGCCCGGGCGCCGGCCGCGGTGGTCTCCTCCGCGGCGGCGGCGGCGCGTTGCTCGGCGAGCGCGCGGGCCCCGAGCGCGTCGGCGGCGTTGGCGAGCGCGTCGTCGCGCTCTGCGAGGGCTACCCGGGTGGCGCCGCCGACTTGCTTCCCTACGGTAGTCACCACCTCGAGCAACTCCTGTACTGGACCTCGCGCAGTGGCAAGCCGGTCGCCGAGCTCCTCGAGCACTGCAGGGGTGAGCGCGGAGTCGGCGGGCTGCAGCGACTCGAGCGCGACGAACGCCGCCGGATGGTGTGCACATCGTGGTCGGCAGTCCGGCGTGCGCTCAGGGAAGGGGAGGTTGCGGCAGGCGGGCGGCGATCGTCCGCGCGCGAGGACCGCAACACCGGCGGGGCTGGGGGGCTGCGAAGCTGAGGGGCAGGCGGTCAAGGCAGGTTCGAGGGCCCGGAAGGGGCTGACGCGCGGGGGAAGGGGTCGCACTCCGCGGGCCAGCCATAATGGACGCTACAAGCGGCTCAGCTGCGGCGTCGATGGTCAACGCGGCCCGCGGTGTACGCCAATCAATACCTCGAGCAAGCCCGTACGGCATTCCCGGGCTCGGCGTCCCGGTCAGGAACCTAAGCCCCTGCTTCGCTCTCGCGGCTTCACCTATCGTGCCCGTGATCATCTGCCCAGCCCGGGAGGCGACCGCATCTACCCGGGCCTCTTCTACACCGCCGCCCCGGCCTCCGACCAGGCACCAGTGGCAGTCCACCTCACGGCCGCGTCCGGCCTGTGAAGCAGCCCAGCCATGGCGATCTCGCACGCCGCTGCCGCGGCTACGCCGCGGCCCCGGAGGTCCCCGGGTGCGGCCGCAGCCGGCCGACGCCCGGCACGAGCCGGCCGACGGTGGCCGCGTCGGCGCGGTAGGCCGCGCCGTGCGTGGCCAGCAGGTAGGGCTCCTCGACCCGCCGGACCTGGAGCTCGACCGCGACGATCATGGCGACCGCGGCGACCAGGCCAGGCCACGCCGGGGCGAGGGCCCACAGACCCCACAGCGCCGCGATCATACCCGGTGAAGATCGGTTGCGGACCTGGGCGAACACGCCCGCGGTCACCAGCTCGGTGTGTTACCCGGCGTCGACGCCGATCCGCCACGAGCTCCCATGCCCGTCTGGGAGACGACCACCAGGACGAACCCGGCCAGCGTCACCGTGATCCCGACCCCGCTCAGCAGCGGGTGGTCCACCACCGGGGCCAATACGCCGACCAGCACCGTCAACGGCGAGACCAGCGCGCCCAGCAGCGCCACTCCGAAGGCTCCACCAGGCCGCCTCCCCCGGGCCGCGCCTGCGGCCGACGGAACCCGCTGTCGCCCGTGGCGCGGCGGTGCACGAGTGTGCGGATCCCGAACGCCACGACCGCCCCGACCACGTACAGCGTCAACGACACCGCTGGCATCACCACGTCTGCACCTGCCTGGTCAGCTCGAGGAACGGTCTCGGTCTGTCGGCGGGCTGGATGTCGGTGCCGGCAGCCCCCGGCGGCGGCGCGCGCGGGCAAGCGCGTGCTCGCTGCGGGGCGGCCGCGACGCCGGGCCGGGCGTCGGTGAACCGCGATACGGGCACCGGGAACGGGACTCGGCGGGCGACCAGCTGCCGCAGCTCGGTCGGCTTCTCGGGTCACCAGCGGGGAGGCGGCGACCTGCACCACCAGGTCGTCGACCAGGACGGTGTGGTGGTCGGGGCCGCTGCCGAGCTCGCGGAGCTCGGCAGCGGTACTCGGGGGTGTGGTCGGCGAAGGCGCGGGCGGCTCGGCTGCGGGGTGTCTCGCTCATTCCGGCCTCTTCGTTCGGTCGGCGTCGGGCTCGGCGGGGACGATGCGGGTGAGCAGGAGGGCGACCGCTCCCGCGACGACGCCGACCAGTGTGCCGGTGACCAGGCTGGACAGGGCCGCGGCGGCGCGCAGGAGAGCGTCACCGGTGGTCGGGTCGATGCCGGTGAGGGCGCCGCCGAGGGCGGGTGCGTCGCCGCCGAAGGCCGTCGTCCACAGCAGCTGGTGACCGACGGCGAGGAGCACGCCGTAGATCGCGCCGATGACGACGACGGTGCGGAACGGTCGAGCGGGACGCCGCCACAGCACCGCGGCAATCCACAGGGCCGGCGGCACGAACACCAGCAACCCGTTGACGATGCTCCCCTCCTCGACGATGCCCAGGTCGTGCAGCACGACGCGCGGCGCGGCGAGCGCGGCGAGCCCCACCAGCACCGGCCAGGCAAAGCCGAGTGGCCGCCGAGACCCGCTCATCGGGCAGCTCCTTCCCCGACCACCGAGGCCGAGGCGCCCGCGGCGGCCGAGGCGGCCGCACGGACCTGGCGCAGGAGCACGGTGAACGCGAGCGCCGCGGTCACCGCGCCGCCGGCGAGCCGGACCCAGTGCCCGGCAACGAACTCGGCGACGCGACGCAGGTCCTCCGCGGAGTGGGTACCGGGCGGGTCGACGAACATGATCTCGTTGCGCGGCCAGAAGAACACCACCGAGAACAGGAACTCGCACGCCACGAAGACCGCGGCGGCCCCCGCGACCCACCAGCGGAGCCGGGGGTCTCGCCAGGTCAGGGCGGCCGTGACGAGACTCGTGACCACCACCGCGGCACCGAGCGGGGGAAAGTCGTCGGCGGGACCCGCCGCGACCAGGAACTCCCGTGCCCGGTCCAGGGATGCAGGCGGATCGGCGAAGATGTTCGGGTACAGCATGACGGTCTCGGCGGCCACACCTCCCAAGGACAGCAGGGCCGCCCACACGAGAACGATCAGCGCCGTCGTCGTGACGGTCGTGCGGGACATCGGAGTCCTCCCCTGTCGGGTCCGTTGCTCGTGGTCAGGTGGCCCGGCCGTAGGTCAGGTGCACGGCCCCGTTGCTGAGTTCCTCCACGCCGGCGAGGGTGAGCGAAGTCGTTCTGGTACCAGGGGGGAAGAGGTAGGGGCCCTGGCCGAGGGCGACGGGATACACGATCAGGTGCAGTTCGTCGACGAGCCCGTCGGCGACCATCGCCCGAACCAGGGTGCCGCTGCCGCTGACGTAGATGTCGCCGTCCGCGTCCGCCTTCAGCTTCTCGATCACGGTGCGGTCGTACCCGCCGAGCACCGTGACCGGGCCCCAGTCGGCATCCCTCAGCGTCTCGGACACCACGTACTTGGGGGTCTGGTTGAAAAACGGCGCACCTGCGTCCTCGTCGACGGTACGGGCCGACCAGGCCGGGCCGAACTCCTGGTAGGTGGTGCGGCCCAGGAGGATCGCGGTGCATGAGGCCATGAATCCGTCGATCGCGCGCGCCAGGTCGTCGGGGAACCCGTAGTCCATCGTCCAGGTCGGAGCGCCGATCGCGCCGTCGAGGGACGTGAACTCGTGGACTTTGATCTTGCCCATGGTGTCCTCCTGGATCAGATGGGGGTCGCAGATTCCGATCGGTGGGGACGCTAGGGCCGAGTGCGGACGCCGGTCTGCCGCCCGGGCGCGCGACCTCGATCGCTTCTCGACGTGCACGCGGGCCAGGAATCGTCGCCTCGGGGCGACTGCGGTGGCCCGGCGTTCCGCTCTAGTCTCGACGATCATGCAGGCCGTCCGCCCCACCCGCGTCGAGGCGCTCCTCGGCGTCGCGGTCTTCTGCCTGGTCGCGGCGGCGGTGGTCAGTGACGCGGGCCCGGGGGGCCGGTCGATCTTCGGCGACGTGCTCGCGTTTGCGTTCGCCGTCGGGTTCGGTGCGCTGCTGCTGGTCGCCCGGCGCTGGCCGGTGCCGGTGTTGCTCATGACCGCGGCCGGGATCGTCGTCTACTACGTACTCGACCTCCCGCCGATCGGCCTGGCCGCGCCGATCGCGGCCACGCTGTACGTCGCCGCCGAGCGCGGGCGCGCGCCGTGGGCGTTGGGCGTGGCCGGGTCCCTGCTCGCGCAGCGCGACCCGCTCGCTCATGCCGTGCAGGCCGTGGCCGGGCTCGACGGCGACCCGGCCGCGGGCGGCGGCCGCCGGGTACGTGGCTCGGTCATCGCGCCCGCCCCGGCGGCGCCGATCGCGGCTCACCCACGTACACGGCGGCACAACGCCGGACTGGCCCACCTCGGCCACTTCGGGTCGTGGAAGGCCATCGTTGAGGCCAAGGGCGAGGACGACGGCGATATCGGGCGACCGGGGGCCGGCGCGATCTCCGTACTCGCGGTGCGGTGGGCGGGGCAGCCGGGCGGCCTCGCGGCGACGCTCCGCCCGCCCAGGGCTGCGGCAGCAAGGCCTCCAGACCTGCGGCCCACCGCAGCGGAGTAGCGGTATTGGGCCGCGGCAGCCGGCACCACCACAGCCCCGAGACCGCTGAGGATCTCCGTCCGAGGCCCCGCCATCCCCTACCCCGGACCATGGAGATCCCGCGCATCCGCTGGTCATCGTGAGTTGGAAGGTCTTGTCGAGGTCCGCCGAAGTGGAGGGAACAGCCGTTGTTGCTTCCGCCGAGACCAGGTTCGATGAGCCGACCACCAAATCCTTGGCCGACTCAAGCGGGCCCCTCCCAGGTCAGAGCCTCGACGTGGTGCCAACCTCCCTGAGACAGGACAACTCGTGTCCTGTCTCAGCGATTCTGGTCCGCCCCGTAGACGGACGCCGCGAGCGTGCGAGACCTCGGTCCCGGAGAGCGCCTTCGGTTCGGACCGCGAGTCATCTAGATGTCTTCTCGTTAGGCACGGTTCACCCGATCGGGGACTAGCGCGTCATGTCCGTCTAGATGAATGGCCGGGTGACCACATCAGCCCCGCTCCGCCGGCGCGCAGTCGGCGCGACCTACAACCTGCGTGACATCGGCGACTACCCCGCGGGCAGCGGCGCCCGAACCCGCTGGGGCCGGCTGTTCCGATCCGACGCGGCGCGGTTCGCCGACGGCGCCGACCTCGCCGCGCTCAGCCTGCGCACCGTGATCGACCTGCGCGACGATGCCGAGGTCGCCGCCCTGCCGACAGGTCTCGACACCTTCGTGCCTGCCGTGCTGCGCCGTCCGCTCGATCCGCGGTCACTGTTGTCCGCCCTGAACGGGGACTCGGTCGACGTGCTCGGCGAGCTGTACGTGGCGCTGGTGCGCGAGCGCGGCCCGCAGCTCGCGCGGATCGTCGCGGACCTGGCTCGTCCGGGCGCGTTGCCGGCGCTGGTGCACTGCGCGGCCGGCAAGGACCGCACCGGCGTGGTGATCGCGCTCGTCCTCTCGGCGATCGGGGTCCCCGACGACGTCGTCGCCACCGATTACGCCCTCACCACCGAGTACCTCACCCCCGAGTTCTTCGCCGCGGTACCCACCGAGTCCGGCGCCGGCGATCCCGCGGACGAGAGCCTGCGGGGTGCCCGGGCCGAGTCCATGGCCGGGTTGCTGCGCGCGCTCGCCGCGGATCACGGCGGCGCGCGCGCCTACCTCGTCGGACACGGTGTGCCCGACGAGGCGATCGACCATCTCCGCACCGCCCTCACCCACTGACCAGGAGAATCCCATGAAGATCGTGCAGATCTCCGACACCCACCTGACCGCGGCCGGCGGCCCGACCGAGGAAGGGTTCCGGATCCTCGCCCGGCACCTGAACTCCGACGTGCGCCCGGACGTGGTCGTGCACTCCGGCGACATCCAGGTCCTGCACCCCGACGACGCCGCCGACCGCAGCCGCTCCCGCGAGCTGCTCGACCTGATCGACGCGCCGCTGCTGGTCGTCCCCGGCAACCACGACGTCGGCATGCCCGGCCTGGACGCCTGGGCCGGCCTGGTCGTGACCGACGCACGGGTCGCCGCGCACGAGGCCGCGTTCGGGCCCGACCACTGGCGCCACGACACCGACGAGGCCGTCCTGCTGGGCATCGACAGCGAGCTCCTCGGGTCGGGTCTGCAGCGCGAGGCCGACCAGTGGCGCTGGATCGAGCAGACACTCGCCGCGCTGCCGGCAGGCAAGCCGGTGCTGCTGTTCCTGCACAAGCCGCTCTGGGCGGTGTCCGACGAGCCGGTCGGCCACCAGGTCGATGTCGGCCCGGTCGCCCGCGACCGGCTGCTGGGCCTCCTCGAGCGGACCGAGCTGCGGGCGGTTGGCTGCGGTCACCTGCACCGCTACCGCCGGGTCGAGCGGGGTGCGGCGATCGAGGTGTGGGCCCCGGCCACCGCCTTCCTGTCAGCCGGCATCGACGAGATCGAGGGCCGCCACGAGCTCGGGTTCGTGGAGTACACGGTCACCGACGGCGCCGTCAGCGCCGAGTTCCGGCTGGTGCCCGGGATGCCACAGTTGAGCACCGACGACGTGCCCGAGATCGCCCGGGCGATCGAGGCCATGACCGCGGCGGCGGTGTAATGGCCGCCATCGAGCTCGACGGGATCGTGCGCCGCTTCGGCGACACGACCGCCGTCGCCGAGATCTCGTTGACGACCGCGCGCAACGACTTCCTCGTCCTGCTCGGTCCCAGCGGCTGTGGCAAGACCACCCTGCTGCGGATGATCGCCGGACTGCTGGAGCCGACCGAGGGCCGGATCCTGGTCGACGGCCGGGACGTGACCGCGCTACCGCCGCGCGAGCGCGACCTGGCGATGGTGTTTCAGAATTACGCCCTCTACCCGCACTTGACCGTGGAGCGCAACCTCGGGTTCGGGCTCAGCGTGCGCCGAACGGGCAAGGACGAGCTCCGCCGCCGCGTCGACGAGGTGGCCGAGTTGCTCGACCTGGGCCACCTGCTGGGTCGCCGCCCGAAGGAGCTCTCCGGCGGGCAGCGGCAGCGCGTGGCGTTGGGCCGCGCGATGGTGCGGGAGCCGCAGGCGTTCCTGATGGACGAGCCGCTGTCCAACCTCGACGCGAAGCTCCGGTCCGGCACGCGGACCCGGCTGATCTCGCTGCACCGCAGGCTGGACACGACGTTCGTCTACGTCACCCACGATCAGATCGACGCCATGACGATGGCCACGAAGGTCGCGGTGCTGAACCAGGGCCGGATCGAGCAGTTCGGCAGCCCGGTCGAGATCTACGACGAGCCCGCAACCGCATTCGTCGCCGGATTCATGGGCGCACCGCCGATGAATCTGCTGCCCGCCGAGCTCGGGACCGGGCCCGACGACGACCAGCTCGTGCTACGCGCCCCCGGCCTGGAGCTCCCACTCCCCCACCGCGGCGATCCGGGCGTTCGCGAGGTGCTGCTCGGCATCCGCCCCGAGCACCTCGTGCCCGCAGCGGCCGGTGAGCTGCGGGGCCGGGTGGACATCGTCGAGAACCTCGGCAACGAGGAGATCGCCGAGTGCGAGATCGGCGAGGCGCGGCTCAGCATCCGCGGAGCCCGCCCCATCGGGTTGACCGCCGGCGCGGCCGCCGCGTTCACGGTGCGCCCCGAGCACGTCCACCTCTTCGCCCGGCAGAGCGGCCGTCGCCTCGCCTGGGAGCCGGACCCGGTCCCCGCCCTCGTTTCCTGAAGGAAGCCCCGCACATGAGACTCCGCCGCGCCCTGCCCGTCCTCGCGCTGACGCTTGCCGCCGCCCTGGCCGGCTGCGCCACCGTGCCCACCACCACGACCCAGAGCCCGGACAGCGCCGCGATCATCCCCGAGCTCGCCCCCGACCAGCAGGTCTCGATCCGCTGGGAGTCCTACAACCTCGCCAGCGCCGGCATCTTCGGCGACACCACCCGCAACCTGGTCGCCGAGTTCGAGAAGCAGCACCCCAACATCCACGTCGACGCCGTGCCCCCGCAGGGCGGATCGAACGAGATCGCCCAGAGCGTGCAACGCCAGGTCGTCGCGGGCAGCCCACCCGACGTCGGGCAGCTGACCTTCGCCGACCTCCGCTACGCCGCGAGCGACCTCGGCGCCCAGCCGTTGGACAAGCTCGTCGGCCGCGACGAGGTGCAGAAGCTGCTCACCGGCGGGCCCCACCCCTACGCGCCCCGCGCCGCCGTCCTCGGCGACGTCGACGGGACCACCTACGGCATCCCGTACGTCTTCTCCACCCCGATGCTGTTCCTCAACGCCGACCTGTTCCGCAAGGCGGGCCTCGACCCGGAGAACCCGCCGAAGACCTGGGACGAGGTTGCCACCGCGGCCGCCGCGATCGCCAAGGTGCCCGGCACCACGGGCGGCGCCTACCTGTCCTGCCTCGACGCGGCCTCCGGCGGCGACTGGTGCCTCACCGGCATCGCGCGCTCGGCCGGCGGACGGTTGCTCTCCGAAGATGGCAAGTCCCTGACCTGGACCGACCCGAACACCGTCGCCGCCTTCGACGGCATGCAGAAGATCACCCAGGCCGGGCCGAACGCCCAGCCGAACATCTCTGGCAGCGACGCCCAAGACGCCTTCCTACGCGGCAACCTCGGCATGCTGCTGACCTCCGCCGCCCTGCAGAACGCGATCCTCAAGTCCTCCGACGGCAAGTGGCAGGCGGCCGCCGCGCCGATGCCCGGCTTCGGCACCGCCCCGTCCGTGCCCACCAACTCGGGCTCCGCGCTGTTCATCCTCACGACGGACCCCGCCAAACAGCGCGCCGCCTGGGAGCTCATCAAGTTCCTGACCAGCGCACAGAGCGAGACCACGATCACCTCGAACATCGGCTACGTCCCGCTGCGTGCCTCGCTGATCGACGACCCGGCCTACCTGAAGAACTTCGCCGACACCCACCCGGACTTCGTCCGACCCAACGTCGCCCAGCTCGACCGCCTCGAGCCCTGGGTGTCCTACCCCGGCCCCAACTACCAACAGATCCGCACGACCCTGGCCAAGGCCACCGACGAGATCGTCTTCCGCGGCGCCGACCCGGCCACCACCCTGTCCGCGGCACAGGCCAGCGCCCAGTCCCTGATGCCGAAGTCGTGACGGGACCCTCATGACCGACCTGCTCGACCGACCGGCCCCGGTCCCCGGGCGCTTCGTGGAACCGGCCCCGCCGGCGCAGCGAAGCGCCCCGGGCCCGGTGGCCCGCCGGCCCCTCCTGCGCCGCCTCACCGGCCGCGCGGCCCCGTACCTCTACCTCGTCCCCGCCCTCGCCGGGCTGGTGATCTGGGTGTACTCGCCGCTGGTCCAGACCATCCAGCTGTCGTTCTACGACTGGAACCTCGTCCCGACGTCCCCGGCCCACCCGGCCGGCTGGTCCAACTACACCGAGGCATTGAGCCTGCCCCAGCTCGGACAGGCCACAGTGAACACGCTGCTCTACCTGCTCGGGCTGCTGCCGTTCACCATCGTCGTCCCCGTGGTGGTCGTGCTGGTCTCCCAGCGTGTGCACGGCCGCGCCCGCGCCTTCTACCGCACCGCGATCTTCGCGCCCTACCTCATCGCGCCGATCGTCACCGCCATCGTCTGGCGCTGGCTGCTCGACCCCGGCGGCCTGCTCAACCAGATCCTCGGCCTGTTCGGGGTCGCACCCGTCTCGTTCCTGCGCGACCCGAAGTGGGCCATGTGGTCCATCGTGGTGATCGTCGGCTGGCAGTTGCTCGGCTTCGCCGTGCTCGTCGTCTCCGCCGGTGTCTCCGGCATCTCCGACGACTACGCCGCCGCGGCCCGCACCGATGGCGCCACGGAACGGCAGATCACCCGCCGGATCACCCTGCCCCTGCTCTCCCCGACGCTGCTGTTCATGGCCACCCTGACCATCCTCTCGGCGGCCCAGCTGATGTTCCCGATGATCCAGGTCCTCACCCAGGGCGGCCCCGGGGACTCCACCACCAACCTCTATTACCTGCTCTACGACACCGCGTTCGGCTCGTTCGACGTCGGGCTCGCCTCCGCCGCCAGTGTGCTGTTCTTCCTCGGCTTCGGAGTCCTCGCCTGGGCTGCGGTATGGCTGATGGACCGCTGGAGCTTCCATGACGACTGAACCGACGACCACCACACCCGCCCGGCCACGCCGACTCGGCCTGGCCGCCGGACACGGCGTCCTCATCGCGATCACGGTGTTCAGCCTCGTGCCGATCGCCTGGATGTACCTCACGGCGCTGCGCCCGCGCGACGATGCGCTGGCGCAGTCCGTGCTCCCGACCGGGCTCAGCCTGGACAACCTGCGCGCCGCCGCCCAGCTGTTGCCGCTGAGCGGTCTCGTGGGGAACACCGCGCTCATGGCACTCGGGGTGGCCGCGTGCCAGCTGTTCACCGCGCTGCTCGCCGCGTACGCCTTCGGGCGCTGGCGCTTCCCCGGCGACCGGATCCTGTTCCTGATCTTCGTCGCGACCTGGTTGGTGCCCTTCCAGGTCACGATGCTGCCCAACTACGTACTGCTGTCGAGCCTCGGCTGGCTCAACACCCTGACCGGAGTGATCGTCCCGCAAGTCACCGCACCCTTCGCGGTACTGCTGCTGCGCCAGCACATGCGCTCGTTCCCCCGCGAGCTCCTCGACGCCGCCCGCATGGACGGCCGCTCGCACTGGACCACGCTCTGGACCGTCGTCGTCCCCTCGCTGCGCGGCCCGCTCGCCGCCCTGGCGATCCTGCTGTTCGTGACCGCCTGGAACGAGTACTTCTGGCCCCTGCTCGTGCTCTCCGATCCCGCATCGGTCGTCCAGATCGGCCTGCGCAGTCTGATCACCGAGGTCGGCACCGACTACGGTGCGATGATGGCCGCCGCCGGCGCTCTGTGCCTGCCCATCCTCGCCGTCTACCTGCTGCTGCAGCGTCAGGTGGTCAACGCCTTCGTCCGTTCCGGGCTGCGATGACCGTCTCCCGCAGCGGCCGCCGCGGGGGCCCACCCGTCTACCGCCAGGTCGAGGCCGAGCTCCTCCGTCGCATCCGCGACGGCGAGCTCGGCCCCGGCCGGCGGCTACCCACCGAGACCGAACTTGCCGCCGAGTGGGGGGTCAACCGGCTCACCATCCGCCAAGCCATCGGGGAACTCGCCCGCGCAGGGCACGTCACCGTCCGCCAAGGCTCCGGCACCTACGTGGCCCAGCCACCGATGGTCGTCGAACTCGACCTGCCCCTGATGCCGTCGACCGACGCCGATGCCGGCAGCACCGCCTCGATGGCCGAGTACGTCCAACAGGACCAGACCGAGACCCTCGTCGATCTCACCGACCGCGACCCCGATCTCGCCATCGCGGCCGCCCTCGACGCCCCCGGGCCACTCATCCGCCTCGACACGGTCGTGCACGCAGGCGGACAGCCCTACCTCGTCAGCAGCTACTGGCTCGACGTCCGCCGGTTCCCGGCCTTCAAGCGTCACGTCACCGACCGCGTCGCCCCCTTCCAAATCCTGCGTGACCACTACGACCTGCGGCTGCGCCACTCCTGGCGGTCACTGACCGTGAGCATCGCCACCCGGGACGACGCGGCCCTGCTCGACGTCCCCCCAGGTGCCCCGGTCATGCTCCGCGAAGGCGTCAACGTCGACCCCGACCTGACCCCCACCATGTTCCTGCGCCGGCGCATCCGCGGCGACCGGATCCGGTTCACCATGCACTACGACACCGGGGATCACGACTGACCTCGGAGCACACGCCGGCGCGACCAACCCGAACCGACGAGCAGCCGGCGACCCGCCCCACAGCGACGAGGCAGGTGACCTGGGGAACCAGCATGGGACCTCACCTGCGCACCGGCACGGACGGCTGGCTGCACACCGGGGGCCTGGGGGTGCTCGACGTCGACGGGGCTTCGGCTCGTCGCAGGCGCGGTGACCTGATCATTCGGGGGCGAGAACGTCCACCCGGTGGAGGTCGAGGGCGTGTTACGCACCCATCCCCGGGTCGCGGGCCTGGCCGTCGCCGGGATGCCCGATATCCAACTCGACAAGACCGTGAAAGCCCCGTGGTGCCCGCCAACCTCGCCGGCCACCGGACTTCGCCGAGCTGCACGCACACCCGCTGCTGGCCGGCCGGGGTGAAGGTGCGCGGATCGTGGCAGATCGTCAACCGGATCTCGACCAGCAGCCTGGTCGGCATCGTGCTCCGCGCGGAGCTGACGGCCCCGTCGGGAGCGACCCTTGCGGGACACCTTCACTTTCGCAGGGACGGTCTCCCTGGCCCACTTCACCACCTTGTCCTGGTACTCGGGCGCCCTTCGCCGACAGGTTCAGGTCGTGGCCCGCGCCGACGACCAGGTCGCTGCGGAACTCCGCTGACCGTGGGAAGAACGGCCGCTCAGCGCTGGAGGCTCGCGGTGTCCGCGCAGTTACGCAGCAGGACGTTGCAGACGATCCGGTTTGTGTCCCCGTTGATCAGCACGACCGGCCGGTGATCGACGTCGTCAGCGGAATCCGGGCGCCATCGAGGACCGGCAGCCCGCCGGGCACCGGCGATGGTCTGCAAGGCGGTGGCGACCTCCGCCGCGCTGACGACGTCCTCTGTCGCCTCGTCCTAGGTGTAGTGACCCATCACCTTGTTGACGGTCATGCGGCGAGTCGGGTGGCCGGGGGGCGGCCGCCGAGGGCGGAGTGGGCGCGTCGAGTGTT
>NZ_JBEZDN010000180.1:0-12875 GCF_040648315.1 Pseudonocardia sp. NPDC049154 | reverse complement strand
GCCGAGATGCTGACCATCGTCCTGCGGGGCGAGGGCTTCGACACCGCCGTGGTCGGGGACGGGACCCGGGCGCTGCCCGCCGTGCGGGACATGCGCCCGGACGTCGTGCTGCTCGACCTCATGCTGCCCGGCATGAACGGGATCGACGTCTGCCGGGCCATCCGTGCCGAGTCCGGCGTCCCGATCGTGATGCTCACGGCGAAGAGCGACACCGTGGACATCGTGCTGGGCCTGGAGTCCGGCGCGGACGACTACGTGGTCAAGCCGTTCAAGCCGAAGGAGCTGGTCGCGCGCATCCGGGCGCGGGTGCGGCGCACCGAGGCGGAGCCGGCCGAGCAGCTCACGATCGGCGACGTGGAGATCGACGTGCCGGCCCACCAGGTCACCCGCAAGGGCGAGCGGATCGCGCTCACCCCGCTGGAGTTCGACCTGCTCGTGGCGCTCGCCCGCAAGCCGCGGCAGGTCTTCACCCGCGAGGTGCTGCTCGAGCAGGTGTGGGGCTACCGGCACGCGGCGGACACCCGGCTGGTCAACGTGCACGTCCAGCGGCTGCGGTCGAAGGTCGAGAAGGACCCCGAGCACCCGGAGGTCGTGCTGACCGTCCGCGGGGTCGGGTACAAGGCGGGGCCGCCGTGATGACGTCCCCGTGTCACTGAGGCACCCGTGTCCGTGAGGTCCTTCGTCGCGCGGCTGCCGCTCGCCCGGCGGGCGAAGCGGGCGGCGGCGTCGGCCGGCGTGCTCGTCTCCGAGATCCGCGCGGTCGCGCTGGCGGCGTGGCGCCGCTCGTTGCAGCTGCGCGTCGTCGTCTCCACCCTCGCCCTGTCCACCGCGGTGTCGCTCGTCCTGGGCCTGGTGCTGCAGACCCAGATCGCGGACCGGCTGCTGCAGGGCAAGTTCGACGCGGCCATCGCGCAGGCCGAGTCCGCGCGCGTGATCTCCGAGCGGGATCTCTCCGGCGTCGACCCGGACCGCGAGGGCGCGCAGGGCACCCTGAACAACGCCCTGGACCAGCTCACCAACCAGTCCACGGCCGACGCGGCGGGCGCGCCCGCGGCGGGGGAGTTCCGCGCCGCGCTGACCACGGGCACCGGCAGCGGGCCGGAGATCTCGGCGGGCAACCTCGACGACATCTCGCCCGAGCAGCGGCAGACCGTCGTGAACGGGGCCCTGTCCACGCAGTACACCACCGTGGACGGCATCCCGACGCTGGTCGTGGGCCAGCCCGTGCGCACCGCCGGGCGTGAGCTGCAGCTGTACCTGATGTTCCCGCTCGACGCCGAGCAGCGGACCCTCGGCCTGGTCCAGAGCACCCTGATCGTCGGCGGGCTGGTGCTGATCCTGTTGCTCGCCGGCATCGCCAGCCTGGTCACCCGGCAGGTGGTGCGGCCCGTCCGGCAGGCCGCCGAGGTGGCCGAACGGTTCGCCGAGGGGCACCTCGACGAACGCATGCCCGTGCACGGCGAGGACGAGGTCGCGCGGCTGTTCGAGTCGTACAACGAGATGGCGAGCAGCATCCAGACGCAGATCCGCCAGCTCGAGGAGTTCGGCGCCCTGCAGCGCCGCTTCACCTCGGACGTCAGCCACGAGCTGCGCACCCCGCTCACCACCGTGCGCATGGCCGCGGACATCCTCTACGCCTCCCGGGACGAGCTGCTCCCGGCGCTGCGCCGCAGCTCGGAGCTCCTGGTCACCGAGCTGGACCGGTTCGAGACGCTGCTCGGCGACCTGCTGGAGATCTCCCGACTCGACGCGGGCGTGGCCGAGCTGGGCACCGACCGGCTCGACATGCGGCACGTCGTCTCCCGGGCGGTGGAGGCGGTCCGTGGGCTTGCGGAGGAGTCGGGCACGCCCCTGGTCCTCGACCTGCCCGGGGACGTCTACGCCGAGGTCGACTCGCGGCGGGTCGAGCGGATCGTGCGCAACCTCGTCGCCAACGCCATCGACCACGGCGAGGGCCGGCCGGTGCACGTCACCCTGGCCGGGGACGAGCACGCCGTCGCCGTGGTGGTCCGCGACCACGGCGTCGGGCTGCGGCCGGGCGAGGCGGGGCTGGTGTTCAACCGCTTCTGGCGTGCCGAGGAGTCCCGGGCGCGGCGCAGCGGCGGCAGCGGCCTGGGCCTGTCGATCAGTCTGGAGGACGCCCGGCTGCACGGCGGCTGGCTGCAGGCCTGGGGCGAGCCGGGCCGCGGCTCGGCCTTCCGGCTCACGCTGCCCCGCACCGAGGGGGACCTGCTCGAGTCCAGCCCGCTGCCGTTGCAGCCCGAGGGGGACGACCCGGACACCGCGCACCCGCTCCCGGCCTCGGTGCCGACCCCGCCGTGGGGCACGCCGATCCCGACCGAGCTGCGGGACGGGGAGCCCGCGGCGGACGACGACGCCGTCGAGCCGGCCGAACCGGCCGTCCTGGACCCGCGGGGGGACCGGTGACCCGCCGGCTGCTGCTTGTCCTGGTCGCCCTGCTGGTGCTGGCCACCGGGTGCGCGAGCGTGCCCGGCGAGTCGTCGGTGCAGGTGCTGCGCAAGGTCACCGACGGCGACTCCCCGGACATCCCCGCCGGCCCGGTCGAGGGCACCAACCCCCTCGACCTGGTCCGCGGCTTCGTCTACGCCTCGGGCAGCACGGTGGACCGGCACGGGGCGGCCCGCCGGTTCCTCACCCAGGAGGCCTCGCAGGGCTGGGACGACGGCGACTCCCTGACCGTGCTCGACGAGCAGTTCGACACCGTCTACCCGCCCACGAGCAGCACCGACCCCGACACCGCGACCGTGCGCATCCGCGGCGACCGGGTCGGCTCGCTCGACTCGCTCGGTGCGTTCGAGCCGGCCGAGGCGCCGGTGGAGATCGACGTGACGGTCCGCCGCGCGAACGGGCAGTGGCGGATCGACCGGCTGCCCGCCGGCGTGCTGGTGCGGCTCTCGGACTTCCGCACCAACTTCCGCACCGTGAAGGGGTACTTCGTCGACCCCGCGCGACGGGCGACCGTCGCCGACCTGCGGTACCTCCCGGCGGTGCCCGCGCAGGCGCTGCCGTCGCGGACCGTCGACATGCTGCTGAGCGGCCCGTCGCCCGCGCTGCAGGACGCCGCGGAGTCCGTCGTGCCGCCGTCGGCCCGGCTGCGCACCAACGTCACGGAGGCCCCGGACGGGGCGCTGGTCGTCGACCTCACGCAGGTCGGCGACCTCGACGAGGCCCGCCGCCGGCTCATCGCGGCGCAGTTCGTGCAGACCCTCGCGGAGATCAACGTCCCGCGGGTGCGGCTGCTCGTCGACGGCGCGCCGCTCCTGGCCGGCAGGCCCGACCTCACGGCCGACGACGTCGCCGGGGCCGGTGCCTCGGTGCAGCCCGGGGCGGACGTCCCCGCCCTGGTCGTGGCCGGTGGCCGCGTGCGGGCGCTTCCCGGCGGCGACCCGCTCGGCGGGCAGGCGGGCAACGGGTCCTTCGACATCGCGTCGGCCGCGACCACTCCGGACGGCGCGCGCATCGCCGCGGTCGCCCGGGACGGCGGCCGGGTGCGGCTGCTGGTCGGACCCACGGACGGGATGCTGGAGGCGGTGCCGCTGTCCGGCGCGTCGCTGTCCCGGCCGACCTGGACCCCGACCGGCGGCGAGGTGTGGACGGTGCTGGGCGGCGGACCGGGCGCGGTCGTCGCGCGGGTCACGGTGGACCAGACCGGGGTGGTGCGCACCGGGCAGGTCAACGTCTCCGCGCTCACCGCGCTGGGCCCGCTCACCGACCTGCGGTTGTCGCGGGACGGCATGCGGGTCGCCGCGATCGTCGACGGCGGCCTGGTCACCGGGGCGGTCGTGCGGGCGGCGGACGGCGACGTCGCGGTGCGCAACGTCCGGCGGCTGCGCCCGTCGGACCTCTCGGACGTCGTGGGTGTGGACTGGCGGGCGGACGAGTCGCTCATCGTGGTCACGGCCCGGTCGGACCGCCCGGTGTCGCTCGTGTCGTCCGACGGGCTGACCCTGCAGTTGGTGCCCGGCAGCAACCTGACCCCGCCGCTCAAGGCGGTCACCGCCGCGTCGAGCCGGCCCTTCCTGGTCGCCGACCAGGGCGGGATCTGGAGCTACGACGGCGGCGAGCTCGACAGCTGGCGGCAGGTGCTCGGCGCGGCGCCGGACGGGGTGCCGCTCTACCCGGGCTGAGCCGCGCCGGCTCCACGCAGGACCCTCGTGTGGACGACGTCGGAGCTGGAGGCGAGGCCGGATCTGTGGACAACTCGGCCCGCGCGGCCCGATCCGGGGCGGGGTCGTCGGTGCGGGCGGTCAGGGTGGGTGCATGGCTCGCCCCGACACCGTCCCGCACCGACCTGACCGGATCCCACACCCGGCCCCGCACCTGACCCCGCACCTGCTCCTCGCCGGGCTGCTCGACCTCCTGCTGCCCGGCTCGTGCGGGGGGTGCGGCGCGGGCGGGGCGGGCTGGTGCCCGGAGTGCACCGCGCGGCTGCCGGGCCCGCACCGCGTCGTCCTGCCCGGGGCGCCGGAGACGCTCGCCGCCGGCCGGTACCGCGGGCCGCTGCGCACCGCCCTGCTCGCCTACAAGGAGCGGGGCCGCCGCGACCTGGCCGCGCCGTTGGCGGCGGTGCTCGCCCCGCTCGTGCCGCCCGGCGCGCTCCTCGTGCCCGCGCCCTCGCGGCCCGCGGCGGCCCGGGCGCGCGGCGGCGACCACGTGCTGCGGCTGTGCCGGCGGGTCGCGCCCGGGCGGACCCTCCGGCTGCTCGGGCTGGCCCGCCGGACGCGGGACTCCCTCGGGCTCGACGCCGCGGGGCGGGCCGCGAACCTCGCGGGGCGGGTGTTCGTGCGGTCGCCGGAGAATCCACCCGATGCGGTGCTGCTCGTCGACGACGTGGTGACCACCGGGGCCACGCTCCGTGCCTGCGCACGGGCCCTGGCGGAGGTCGGTATCGGGGTCGCGGGGGCGGTCGTGCTGTGCGACGCGAGCAGCCGGACGGACCGCCGGCACCGGGCGGGCAAGGCCTCGCCGCAGGCCCAGGCAACCCCACCACAATACGTGTTTGCGCAGGTCAGGGGAAGAGAATCCGCCGATTTCGCCCGGTTCGGCGTCACTCGTCGCTCAGGACTGTTGCCAAAGCGTGATGCGCACTACCGTGCCTGGCACACGTAACCCAGACCACAACGGGAGGGGAACACCGATCGTCCGCTTCGGGTCTCCCCAGGGTCACGCCCCGCTGTCGCGCCCCTTGACCCGGTAGGCCCGAACAACACCGCCCCGACGCCGAGAACGCACGGAGAGCGAGGGAAGTCGAGTGGAGATCGTCGTCACCGGCCGGAACGTGGAGGTCCCGGATCACTTCCGGATCCACGTCGAGGAGAAGTTGTCCCGCCTCGAACGGTACGACCACAAGATCGTCGGGATGGAGGTCGAGCTCTTCCACGAGCCGAACCGCCGTCAGGCCAAGATCTGTCAACGCGTCGAGATCACGGGACGGGGCCGGGGCCCCGTCGTACGCGCCGAGGCGTGTGCGCAGGACTTCTACGGAGCACTGGACTGTGCGGTGTCGAAGCTGGAGAGCCGGATGCGGCGCTCCCACGACCGCCGACGGCTCAACGACCGCCGCTCCCGCGTGATGGCGGGCCGGGGCGGCTCGGCCGTCGCCCTCCTCGAGTCACTGCCGGAGACCGAGGAGAGCCTCGGCGCAGCGGAGGTCGATGTTCCCCGGCCCCGCGGGCACGCCGAGCACCTCGACGACCTGCCGGGCGCCGGCCCCGAGGCGACCGGGTACGACACGACGGACAACGAGGAGGGCGAGAACGTCCCGGGCCGCATCGTGCGGCGCAAGCAGCACTCGGACGAACCGATCAGCGTCGACGAGGCGCTCTCCCGGATGGAGCTGGTCGGCCACGACTTCTACCTCTTCGCCGACGCCGAGAGCGGCACCCCCTCGGTCGTCTACCGGCGCAGGGGATACGACTACGGCGTGATCAGTCTCGGCGGCTGATCGGGAGGACCCCACCGGCCCTGCCCGCGAGGGCGTCGGGGTGCGGCACTCCGCCGCGCCCCGGCGCCCGCCCACCGCACGACCCCGGAACCCACACGGGTCCGGGGTCGTTGCACGGTGAGGGGTCGCCGCGCCGATGGCTACCATGGTTCGCGGGTGTCTGCCGTGCGCCGGCGTCCGCCCCGGTCCTCCGGCCCGTCGGGCCCGCAGGACCGCGCCCGAGACCGCGATCGCGAATGAGGTCGACCAGTGCCGTTGTTGAACCGCCTGCTCCGTGCCGGTGAGACGAAGCTGGTGAAACGGCTCGGCAGGATCGCCGCGCACATCGACTCGCTCGAGCCCGAGATCGAGCCCCTGTCCGACGCCGAGCTGCGCGCGAAGACGGACGAGTTCCGCGAGCGGCACGCCGACGGGGAGAGCCTCGACGACCTGCTGCCGGAGGCGTTCGCCGTCGTCCGCGAGGCCGCGAAGCGCACGCTCGGCCAGCGCCCCTTCCCGGTCCAGCTGATGGGTGGCGCGGCGCTGCACCTCGGCAACGTCGCGGAGATGCGCACCGGTGAGGGCAAGACCCTGACCTGTGTCATGCCCAGCTACCTCAACGCCATCTCCGGCAAGGGCGTGCACGTCGTCACCACGAACGACTACCTGGCCCGCCGCGACTCGGAGAACATGGGCCGGATCCACCGGTTCCTGGGCCTGTCGGTCGGCGTGATCCTCGCCGAGATGACGCCGGCGCAGCGCCGCGAGATGTACGCCGCGGACGTCACCTACGGCACGAACAACGAGTTCGGCTTCGACTACCTGCGCGACAACATGGCGTGGAACTCCGCCGACATGGTCCAGCGCGGGCACAACTTCGCGATCGTCGACGAGGCGGACTCCATCCTCATCGACGAGGCCCGCACCCCGCTGATCATCTCCGGTCCGGCCGAGCAGAGCGCCCGCTGGTACCAGGAGTTCGCGCGGATGGCGCCGCTGCTGAAGAAGGACGTCCACTACGAGGTCGACGAGCGCAAGCGCACGATCGGCGTCACCGAGGACGGCGTGGCGTTCGTCGAGGACCAGCTCGGCATCGACAACCTCTACGAGGCCGCCAACACCCCGCTCGTCGGCTACCTGAACAACGCCCTGAAGGCCAAGGAGCTGTTCAAGAAGGACAAGGACTACATCGTCCGGGACGGCAACGTCCTGATCGTCGACGAGTTCACCGGCCGCGTGCTGGCCGGGCGCCGCTACAACGAGGGCATGCACCAGGCCATCGAGGCCAAGGAGAAGGTGGACATCCAGGCGGAGAACCAGACCCTGGCCACCATCACGCTGCAGAACTACTTCCGCCTCTACGACAAGCTCTCGGGCATGACCGGTACCGCCGAGACCGAGGCGGCCGAGCTGCACCAGACGTACAGCATGCACGTCGTCGTCATCCCGACGAACCGCGACATGATCCGCATCGACCAGGCGGACCTCATCTACAAGACCGAGGCGGCCAAGTTCGAGGCGGTTGCGGACGACATCGCCGAGAAGCACCACAAGGGCCAGCCGGTTCTCGTCGGTACGACGAGTGTCGAGAAGTCCGAGTACCTGTCGAAGCTGCTGCTGCAGCGCCAGGTCCCGCACGAGGTGCTCAACGCGAAGCACCACGAGCGCGAGTCGATGATCGTCGCGCAGGCGGGGCACGCCGGCGCCGTCACCGTCGCCACGAACATGGCGGGCCGCGGTACGGACATCATGCTCGGTGGCAACCCGGACTTCCTCGCGGACCTGGAGCTGCGCGGCCGCGGGCTGGACCCGGTCGAGCACCGCGAGGCCTACGAGGCGGCGTGGGACGAGACCGTCGCCCGGATGAAGAAGCAGGTCGCGGCCGAGGCCGAGGAGGTGCGCGAGGCCGGCGGGCTGTACGTGCTCGGCACCGAGCGGCACGAGTCGCGGCGCATCGACAACCAGCTGCGCGGTCGGTCCGGCCGCCAGGGCGACCCCGGCGAGTCCCGGTTCTACCTGTCGCTGGGCGACGAGCTCATGCGCCGGTTCAACGGCGCCATGGTCGAGTCGATCATGAACCGCTTCAACCTGCCCGAGGACGTCCCGATCGAGGCCAAGATGGTCACGCGGGCGATCCGCAGCGCGCAGACGCAGGTCGAGCAGCAGAACTTCGAGATCCGCAAGAACGTCCTCAAGTACGACGAGGTGCTCAACCAGCAGCGCCAGGTGATCTACGCCGAGCGCCGTCGGGTCCTCGCGGGCGAGGACGTCCAGGAGCAGACGCGGCACATGCTGCACGACGTGATCACCGCGTACGTGCAGGGCGCCACCGCCGAGGGCTACGCCGAGGACTGGGACCTCGACAAGCTGTGGACCGCGCTCGGCCAGCTGTTCCCGATCTCGATCAAGTGGCAGGACCTCGTCGACGGCGACCCCGAGGAGGGCGGCCTCGACGAGCTGACCGCCGAGCGCATCACGGATGCGGTCATCGAGGACGCCGAGCGCGCCTACTCGGTGCGCGAGGCCGAGATGGACGCGATGATCGGTGCGCAGGGCGGCATGCGCGAGCTCGAGCGGCAGGTCCTCATGCAGGTCATCGACCGCAAGTGGCGCGAGCACCTCTACGAGATGGACTACCTCAAGGAGGGCATCGGCCTGCGCGCCATGGCCCAACGCGACCCGGTGATCGAGTACCAGCGCGAGGGCTACGACATGTTCACCGCGATGCTCGACGGCATCAAGGAGGAGACGGTCGGGCACCTGTTCAACGTCGTGGTGCAGGTCCAGGAGTCGCCGGCGGCCGAGGCCGTGCCGGCCGGGACCGCGGCGGGGGCCGCGGCGGCGGGGCAGAACGGCGCGCAGAACGGGGCCGGGCAGAACGGTGCCGGCGTCCAGCAGGGCACGCGGGCGGCCGTGGCGAGCGCGCCCGCGGCCGCCGAGCCCGTCACCAGCCGGATCCCGCGGGTGGCCGCGCAGGCCGCCGACGGCCGCCCGGACGACACCCCCACCTCGGTCCTCCCGGCCGCCTTCCGCGCCGGCCCGCCGCAGCAGAACCTCAGCTACAGCGGCCCGAGCGACGACGGCGGCGAGGTCGTCACCCGCGACGGCGGCCAGCGGGGCGGGGGCCAGCGGGGTGGCGGCGCCCAGCGCCAGCCGCAGGGCGCCGGCGGCAATCGCGCCGAGCGGCGTCGCCAGGAGCGGGCCTCGCGCAAGCAGCGCTGAGCGGGTCTCGCGGTCCGAGCTGAGCCGGCCTCACGCGGGCAGCGCTGGGCGGGCCTCGCGAGCAGTCCGTGGCAGGCCTTGGCGGTTGTCGCGAGCAGCGCTGGGCGGCTGTCGCGCGAGCAGCGTTGCGCGGGGCGGGCTTCGCGAGCAGCGCTGCGCGGGTCGCGTGCAGGTGGCCCGTGCGCCGCGGGTCCGCTGGTGAGCGAGCCGGGGCGCTCAGATCACCCGGAGCGCGACGCAGCGCCACTCGCCCTGCCCGGTGAGCTCGAGCCGGGCGGCGAGAGCGCGGACCCGGGTGCCGAAGCGGCAGACGGCGGCGACCTCCGCGGCGGCGCGGCCGGGCAGACTCACGTGCAGGGAGCGCAGGGACGCCCCGGCTGCGGCGGTGCGCCCGCGCCGCGGGACGCCCGCGTTGACGTAGCGCAGCACCTCGGGCGCGGCGAACGGGGCCAGATGGCTCACGGGGCGGCGGCCGTCGAGCACCTCCAGCGCGGTGCGGACGACCAGTTCCGCACGCCGTCGCGCCAGCAGCGCCCGTTCCCGCTCCCGGCGCAGGCGGTCGTCCGACGGGCCGACGGCCGGGCGCGACCCGTCGGTCCCGTTCGAGCCCTTCCTCGCGGGCGTCCGTGATTCCCACACAGCGGGCGACGCAACTCCGGCGGTCACCCCCGCACCCTCGACCGCAGCCCTGCCCGCCGCCGAGGCTCCCTCGGGCCCCGGAGCGGCCCTCACCTCTCGAGCCGCGCCATGGCTCTGCTCCACGCTGAACGGGACGTCCCCCTCCACCACCCACTCGCCGTCGACGAACGGGACCGGAACCTCCAGTGCCGGCTCGTGGTCGACCGTGGCGAAGAGCGGCAGCGTCGGGGCCGGGGCGGCGAGCGTCATGGCAGCAGCGTGCGGGCGGAACGAGGACGGCCGGACCGGATCGCAGTACTTCGTCACCGAACCATCAGCCTGCTGATCGTTCGTCGGCTAAGGTGTCGGCGTGGGTGAGCAGCCGCTGGACCGGCTCCTGATCGCGACCGGCGCCACGCTCGCCCGGTACCGGCAGCGGGTCGCCGCGGCGCACGGGCTGTCGGCGACCGCGCTCGACCTGCTCGCCGCCCTGAGCAGCGAGGACGGCCTGCCACACCGTGAGCTCGCCGGGCGGCTCGGCCTCACCCCTGCGACCCTGACCCCGGTCGTCGACACTCGCGAGCGGGCCGGGGACGTGCGGCGCGAACGGGACACGGACGATCGGCGGGTGGTGCGGGTGTACCTCACGGAGAGCGGCAGGCGCCGGCGGGAGACCGTCGCCGACCAGGTCGACCGCGCGCTGCGGGACGTCGTGCCGCGGGAGGATCCGGCGGTGCGCCGCTACCTGGGCAAGGTCCTCGCGGCGGTGGCGGGACGGCTGACGTGACGAGCTTCCGCGGGCTGATCCTCGACTACGGCGGCGTGCTCACCGACGGCCCGGAGATGGCGGACCTGCCGGTCCGGGCCCGGGCCGCCGGCCTGCGCGTCGCCCTGCTCTCCGACGCCCACTCCGTGCCGGACGAGTACGCCGAGCGGTTCGACGCCGTGGTCCTCGGCGGCGCGACGGGCGCGCGCAAGCCCGATCCCGAGGCCTTCCGCCGGACCGCGCAGCTGCTGGGACTGGCGCCCGACGACTGCGTGGTCGTCGACGACCTGCCGATCAACGTCCGCGGGGCGAGCGCGGCCGGCGCCGTCGGCGTCCGGCACACCGACCCCGACTCGACGCTGCGCGAGCTGGACATCCTGTTCGACTGGTGAGAACGCGAACGGCGCCGCCCGGGCGGGCGGCGCCGTGGTGGTCAGGAGGTCACTGCTGCGGCGGGGGCGGCGGCTGCTCGCCCTCCGGCGCGGGCGGCGGCGCGGCCGTGGTGTTGCCCTCGCCGGTCCTCTCCTGCAGGAAGTCGACGCCCTTGTCGATGTGCTCGTCGTGCCCGGCGTACTTCTGCTTGGCGGCGTCCCCGGCCTTGTCGAGGCCCTGGTCGACCTTGTCGTCGTGCTGACCGATCAGCTCTTTCGCCTTGTCCAGGAATCCCATGCGGGCCACAGTGGCCCCAAATCCCGGCGCGCGCCACCCCGCACTCACCCGATCGGGCGTAGCCTCGCGTGCTCGCGTCGGAGGTCGGCGACGGACGTGACGCCGATGAGCTGCAGGGTCCGCGTGATCTCGCCGGTCAGGATGTCCACCGCCTTGGCGACGCCCGCGCGTCCGCCTGCCATCAACCCGTAGAGGTACGCCCGGCCCACCAGCGCGCCGCGGGCGCCGAGCGCGACGGCGGCCACGACGTCCGCCCCGTGCATGATCCCGGTGTCGACGTAGACCTCCGCGGCGTCGCCGACCTCCTGCACCGTCGGCTCGACGAGCTCGACCGGAACGGGGGCGCGGTCCAGCTGGCGGCCGCCGTGGTTGGAGAGCAGCACCGCGTCGACCCCGGCGTCGACGACCCGGCGTGCGTCGGCCACGTTCTGGATGCCCTTGATCATCAACTTGCCCGGCCAGGCCCCGCGCAGCCACTCGACGTCGTCCATGGTCAGGGCGGGGTCGAAGACCCGGTTGATGAGGTCGGCGACCGTGCCCTCGGTGCGCTCGAGCGTCGCGAAGGTGAGCGGCGAGGTGGTGAGCAGGTCGAACCACCAGTGCGGGTGCAGCGCCCCGTCGACGAACGTGCGCAGGGTCAGCGCCGGTGGGATCGTGAGGCCGTTGTGCACGTCCCGGCGCCGGTTGCCGCCGACGGGGGTGTCGACCGTCAGCATGAGGGTGTCGTAGCCCGCCGCGGCCGCGCGCTGGACCAGGTCCTTCGCGAACGCACGGTCCCGCCAGAGGTAGAGCTGGAACCACCTGCGCGCCCCCGGCGCGGCCTCGGCGACCTCCTCGATGGTCGTGGTGCCCATCGTCGAGAGCGTGTACGGGATGCCGGCGTCGGCCGCGACGGACGCGACCGCCGGCTCGCCCTCGGTGCCCATCATGCGGGTGAACCCGGTCGGTGCGAAGGCGAACGGCAGGGCAGAGCGCGCGCCGAGCATGTCCCGGCCCAGGTCGACGGTGCTGACGTCGCGCAGCACGGTCGGGGTGAACTCGACGCGGGACCAGGCCGCGCGGGCCCGGTTCAGCGAGAGCTCCCCGTCCGCGGCGCCGTCGGTGTAGTCGAACACCGCGCGCGGGGTGCGGCGGCGGGCGATGTCCCGCAGGTCCGCGATCGACGCCGCGCGGCGCAGGCGGCGCTCCGTGGCGTCGCGGACGAAGGGGGCGGGCCGGAGCAGGGGCAGCAGCTCTTTCGGCCTGGGCATCCGACGCTGAACCATCCCCCGAGGCTAGCCCCGCTGACGCCGCGCTGATGAGCGAGCGGCGCGCTCGTTCAGACCTGATGAGCGAGAGGGCCGTTCGCTCACCGGGGTCAGCGGCGGCGGTGCAGCTCGTAGGCGGCGACGGCGGCGGCGCTGGCGACGTTCAGCGACTCCACCCCGCCCATCAGCGGGATCGCGAGGAGGTCGTCGAGCAGCGGGCGGACGGCCGCGGACAACCCGTCGGTCTCGTTGCCGAGGACCAGGGCGACCCGGGGCGGGAGGTCGGCGGCGAGCAGGTCCTCACCGCCGGCGTCGAGCCCGAAGATCCCGAAGCCGGCCTCCTTGAGCTGGGCGAGCCCCTCCTCGGCGGTCGCCGAGCGGAGCACCGGCGCGGAGAACGCCACCCCCG
>NZ_JBEZDN010000179.1:0-13135 GCF_040648315.1 Pseudonocardia sp. NPDC049154 | reverse complement strand
CGACCCCGAGGAGTGGAAGCAGGAGATCCCGCTCATCGAGGAGTGGTTCGCCAAGGTCGGCCACAAGCTGCCGACCTCGATGCGCGACGAGCTCGAGAACCTCAAGCAGCGCCTCGGCGTCTGACCCGAGCCGCACGGACGGCCCGCCCCGGATCTCCGGGGCGGGCCGTTCCGCGTTGTGCGGGGTCCCGTCCGGGTGCCGTGATCGTCGCCCCGGCGCGTGATCCGGCGATCTCCGCAGGAGCGACCTACGATGCGCGCGGCCGAGGCCAGTTCCTGGCGCAAGGCCGAGGCGCAGGCTGATCGTCGTCGATCGAATCGGGGAGTCATGGCCGCACACGGAGGAGGGTCCGGGTTCCGCTGGAGCCCGTGGAACCTGCTGCTCCTTGTCCCGCTGTTGATGCTCGTCACACCGTGGTTCAACAGCACGGACCCGGTGGTGTTCGGGATGCCGTTCTTCTACTGGTCGCAATTCCTGTGGGTGCCGGTGGGCGTGGTGTGCGTGCTCGTCGTCTACCTGCGGACGAAGGGCGACGGCGAGTACGCGCCCGACGTCGACGAGCGGGTCGACGACCTCGACGAGGGGGCGCGCCGATGATCCAGTGGGTGGAGCTGTCCGTCTTCGTCGTCCTCTTCCTCGTGGTGACGGTGATGGGCTTCGTCGCCTCGCGCTGGCAGCGGGGCGGCGGGCTGGACCACCTCGACGAGTGGGGCCTGGGCGGGCGCAAGTTCGGCTCGTGGATCACCTGGTTCCTCGTCGGCGGTGACCTCTACACGGCCTACACCTTCGTCGCGGTGCCCGCGCTGATGTTCGGCGCCGGCGCGCTCGGCTTCTACGCGCTGCCGTACACGGTGGTGCTGTACCCGATCGTCTTCCTGCCGGTGCTGCGGCTGTGGTCGGTCTCCCGGGTGCACGGCTACGTGACCCCGGCGGACTTCGTGCGCGGCCGGTACGGCAGCTCGCTGCTGGCCTTCCTGGTGGCGGTCACCGGCATCGTCGCCACGATGCCCTACATCGCGCTGCAGCTCGTGGGCCTCGAGGCCGTGCTGCGGACCATGGGGCTCAACGGGACCGGCATCGCCGGGCACCTGCCACTGCTGGTCGCCTTCGTGATCCTGGCGGTCTACACCTACCAGTCCGGGCTGCGGGCGCCGGCGCTGATCGCGTTCGTCAAGGACATCCTGATCTACCTGGTCATCCTCGTCGCCGTGATCTACCTGCCCGCGAAGTTCGGCGGCTGGTCGGCGATCTTCGGCGCGGCCTCGGACAAGCTGGCCCAGCCGAGCCCGGCGACCGGGCGCCCGCAGGGCTCGATCCTGCTGACCGGCAACAACCAGCTGCAGTACATCACCCTGGCGCTGGGCTCGGCGCTCGCGCTGTTCCTCTACCCGCACTCGCTCACCGGCGTGCTCGCCTCGCGCGGGCGGGACGTGCTCAAGCGGAACATGGTGGCGCTGCCGGCGTACTCGCTGCTGCTCGGGCTGCTGGCGCTGCTCGGCTACGTCGCGATCGCCGCGGGCTCCAAGCCGATCACCAACAACGCGACCGGGCGGGCGGACACCAACACGATCATCCCCGTGCTGTTCGACGGCCAGTTCCCGGACTGGTTCGCGGGCGTCGCGTTCGCGGCCATCGGCATCGGGGCGCTGGTGCCGGCGGCGATCATGTCGATCGCGGCCGCCAACCTGTGGACGCGCAACATCTACAAGGAGTACATCCACCGCTCCGCGACGCCGGCCCAGGAGGCGCGACAGGCCAAGCTGGCCTCGCTCGTCGTCAAGTTCGGGGCGGTGGCGTTCGTGCTGTTCGTCGACCCGCAGTTCTCGATCGACCTGCAGCTCATCGGCGGCGTGATCATCCTGCAGACGCTGCCGGCCGTGGCGATCGCGCTGTACACGCGCTGGCTGCACCGCTGGGCGCTGGTGACGGGCTGGCTCGTCGGCATGGCGTACGGGATGTACCTGCTGTACCTCATCCCGAACCCGGCCGCGAACAAGGCGCACTTCGGCGGGTCCGCGCTGCCCCTGGACAAGCTGACGGTCTTCGGCTGGCACCCGTTCGCCGGCTCGCAGGTGCAGATCTACGTGGGCTTCGTGGCGCTGATCCTCAACCTGGTGGTGGCCGTCGTCGCGTCGGCGGTGCTGCACGCGCTCAAGGTCGGCAACGGCGCCGACGCCACCCAGGGCCCGGACTACCACGCCGACGAGGACTCGAAGCGGCTCAAGCCGGTCGCGGACGTGCTGACGCATTGACGCATTGACGTCGACCGCGGGGTGGACGCCCGGCGCCCGGTCGGGCGAGCGCGGTGTGCTCGTGCGGCCGAACGAGCGCACCGCGTGACCGGACCGTCCCGTATGTGTTGCAGGACCACGCCACCGGGGTGGAACATCGGGGCCGCCTGAGCGATACCCCCGGTGACCGCCGGGAACGGCGGTGGCGGGAGGTGAGTGATGGCGGAGATCCGACGTGTGGTCCGCCACCTGCACACGGCGGGTACCGGGCGGGACGGTGAGCCGGAGGAGGAGCCCGTGGCGGAGGGTGCCGACGACGCCGATCCACGCCCGGGCGCGCCCCGGGAGGGCGGCGAGCTGGGCGACCTCGTCGAGCGGCTGGCCGAGCGCGCCGCCGACGAGGCGGAGGCCGCCGCTCCGGCAGGTGGCACAGCCGAGCCGCCCCCGGCCGACGCGGCGACGCTCGCCGCCGCCGAGCAGGTGCGGGCCCGGATGGAGGCAGGCACCGCACCGGCCGGGCTGCGCCGGCTCGCCGAGGCCCTCGCCGGGGCCGAGGCCGCGACGGGGACGGACGCCGTCGCGCCGGTGGTGCCGCGGCAGCGCACCGCGTCCGAGAACCCCGCACCGCTCACGGACGTCGTCGCGGCCGTCCGCACCGAGTCCTTCCTGGTCCTCGAGGGTCACCGCCCGACCGAGATCGCGGCGGCCGTCGACGATCTCGCGCGGGCCGGGCTGCGGGTCGCCGTGACCGCGGCCGACCTGGCCCGGCTCGACGCCGTCGCCCCCACCGTCGACCGGCTGCCGGCCCTCACCGGCCCCGAGCAGCGCGAGCTGCGGCTGCTCCTCGCCACCGCCACCCCGGCCCGCCGGGACCACGCCGGGCGCGAGATCCCGCCGCCGCCTGCGTTCCCGCCGGTCGACGAGATCCGGGCCCTGTGCGCCAACGCCGCCGGGGCGGCGCGAGCGCGCACCGGCGCACCGGACCTGCTGCGGGACGTCCTCACCACGCTCGACGAGCCGCGGCTCGCGGCCGTCGCGGGCGTCGCCCGCGCGATGCGCGCCGCCCTCGACACCCTCGGCCCGCGCGAGTCGTGGGCCTGGCCGCTGCTCGCCGACCTCGTGCACTCCCGCCACCGGCCGGTGTTCGACGCGTTGCGGTCGGCCTCCGCCGCGGCCCTCACCCTCGCCGACCGCTCGCGGGACCTCCCGCTCGTCACGCTCGCGGGCGCGCTGCCCCCGCACGCCCACGAGCTGCTCGTCGACTACCGCGAGTTCCTCGACTCCGGCGGCCGCGCCCGGCGGCGCTTCCGCAACGGCGTGCAGCGCGAGGTGCAGCCGGTCCTCGACCTGATCCGGGTGGGCGGCCAGGTCCCCGCCGACGCCCGGTCGGTGCACGCCGCCGTCCTGCACGTCGAGCTCGCGGGCCGGCTCACCGCGGTCGACGAGGGGTGCCGCGGCCTGGGCATCCCGACCCCGGACGACGTCGGCGACCTGCGCGCGCTCGTCACCGGGCTGGACCTGGTCGACGAGGCGGCGCGGGCGGTCGGGCAGCTGCGTCACGACGTCCTGTTCCTGCACCCGACCTCGCCCATCGCCGTGCCGGACCTCGCCGCGGCCGAGCGCGTGGCCGCCGGGATCCTCGACGTCGCCGAGCACGGGTCCGCCCCCGAGGCGGCCGCCCGGCTCGACGCGATCGCGGACGGGCTCGCCGGCGACGCCCCGCTCGCGGAGCTGGCCGCGGGGCACCGCGCGGCCGTCGAGGCCCTGCGGGCGCGGGACGACGAGGCGTACGAGGTCGCGCTCACCGTCCTCGAGCCGGCCCGGCGGGAGGCCGCCGACCAGGCCCGCTGCGACGAGCTGCTGGCCCGGCTCCGCGCCGAGGACCCGGAGGCGGCGCGGGCCTACGCCGACGGTCGCGGGTTCGTGTGGAGCGTGCCGCTGGAGTCGCTGCTGTCCCGGCTGCCGTCCGACGACGTGCTCGACGCCGTCGTGGTGCTCGACGCCGCGGAGCTCTCCGTCGAGCGGCTGCTCGTGGCCGCGGCGGCTCCCCGTCTCCTCGCGGTCGCCGACGCGCACCCCGCCGACGCCGGTCCGACCGTGCTCGGGGCGCTGCAGCGTGCCGAGGCCCCGGTCGTCGCCCCGCCGCGCCCGCCCGACCCCGGCGGCCGGGTGGTGCACCTCCCCACGGCCCGCCGCCCCGAGACGCCGCGGCGGGAGCAGGCGGGGGCCTGAGGGGGCTTGAGGGGTCAGCCCGCGGCGCGCAGGGCCGAGCGGATGCGGTCGAGCAGCACGAACGGGTCGTCGGCCGAGGGCTCCTGGCGCTCCCAGCGCTCCCCCGAGACCGTCGGGATGTAGAGCACCCAGCGGCCGCTGTCGCGCTCGTTGCGCAGCTGCGCGAGCGGGGTCGAGGACCACACCGCGCCCAGCTCGGGGAACGCGGGCGGGCGGCGGTCGAGGATCGTGACGTGGTCGCCCACGGTCGTGTAGGCGATCCGGCGGTGCTCGCGCTCCTCGGCGGACAGGCAGTCCGCGCACCAGTCGGACAACCGGGTACGGATCTCCTCGGGCACCCCCATGCCCGCAGATGATGACGTTTGGCGGCCCGCCGGGGAAGGACCACGCCCGGGATGTTCTCCGCCGGTGACCGGCCCGCCCCCCGCCCGAGCGCTGTCGCACACCCGGCCGGCCGTCGCACACCTGCCCGTGCACCGTGGCACATCCGCTCGCTGCCTCGGCCTGTCGACGGCCCGCGCGACGCCTCGCGGGTGTGCAACAGGAGCGGTGTTCGCGCGCTCCCCAGCGGGTGTGCCAGGCCTCTCCGGGTGTGCCGCGCCGCTCCGGGGCTTCGCCGAGACGGAGAGGCTCTGAGGCATGTCCGCGCGGCTTCCGCGAAGGTACGGTCGCGGCCATGGGAGATCACGCGGTGAGCCGCTTCGGGCACGTGGAGCTGGAGGACATGCCCGAGGACCTGCGGGACCGGATCGGTGCGATCGCCGAGAAGTCCGGGTTCGTGCCCAACGTCTTCCGCGCCCTGGCGAAGCGCCCCCGCGAGCTGCGCGCCTTCCTCGACTACCACGACGCGCTGATGGACTCGGACGAGGGCCTGAGCAAGGCGGAGCGCGAGCTGATCGTGGTCGCGACGTCGGGCGCGAACCACTGCACCTACTGCGTGGTGGCGCACGGCGCGATCCTGCGCATCCGCGCGAAGGACCCCGAGATCGCGGACCGGGTCGCGACCAACCCCTATGCGGTGGAGCTGAGCCGGCGCGAGCGGGCCATCGTGGACCTCGCGCTGCTGATCGCCACCGACTCCGCCGCCCTCTCCGACGCCGAGCTCGACGACGCCCGCGCCGCCGGCCTCACGGACGACGAGATCTGGGACGTCGGCGCCATCACCGCCCTCTTCGCCCTCTCGAACCGCATGGCCCACCTGACGGCGCTGCGGCCCAACCCGGAGTTCTTCCTGATGGGCCGCCTGCCGCGCTAGGCCGTGTCTCCCAACCCGCCACCACCGCTCCCGGCGCCCACGCCGTCCCCGCCGGCGTTCCCGGGCCACCCGAATACGCCCGGTATGAGGGCGACCCGGCGGCCTTGCCGGGAACAACGTGGATCACCGGGCCCGGCGGCGCCAGGTTGAGAGACACGGCCTAGTCGGCGGCCCGTCCGCAGGCTCCTAGGACCACACGGCGGCGGCGTCGACCGCGAGGTCGCGGAGCAGCCAGCGGTCGAGGATCGCGGCGTAGGTGCCGTCGGCGATGAGCGAGGCCAGCGCGGCACGGACGGCCGGGGCGGCGCGGTTCTCCACGATCATGCCGGCCGTGCCCTCGCCGTACGGCGCGCTCGGCAGCGCCAGCTTCCCCTTCCCCAGGACGACGGCGTGGCCGGCGGCCGGGGCGTCGGCGACGAAGGCCTCGAGCTGGTCGGCGAGCAGCCGCCGGGTGGCGTCCTCGGCGCCGCCGACCGGCACGATCTCGATCTCCGGCCGCCGGTTGTCCGTGCAGTGCAGGTTCTCCTCGGTGACCGCCGCGTGCTGCGCCGACCCGGCGACGACGCCGATGCGGTGCCCGCAGAGCGTGGTCGGCTCGACGCGGTCGGGGTTGCCGGGCGGCGTGACGATCGCGGTGCGGGCCCCGAGCCACGGCAGCACGCTGCCGCCGAGCGGGGCCTCGGGCACCGGGACCGGCAGGATCCCGACGTCGTGCCGGGCGCCCACGAGCGCTCGCGGCAGCGCCGTCGCGGACACCCCGTCGGCCAACGACCGCAGGCCGAGCCGGGCGGCCAGCGCGGCGCCGAGCTCCTCCTCGGCCCCGCTCGCCGGCCGGGCCACGCCGGGCACGGCGACGCGCAGCGTCCCGCCCTGCAGCGTCGGCGGGAGCATCGCGACGAGCGCCGGATCGACGGCCACCTCGGGCAGCGGCTGCTGGACGACGCCGACGGGCGGCGCGGGCGCGGTCGCGCAGCCGACGCCGCCCACGAGCACCGCCCCGGCCGCCACCACGGCCGCGACGAGCCGGGTCAGTCCTCGGATGCGCACCCCACGATCGTGTCATCCCGCCAGGTCGGCGCCCGATTCGGGTGCTTCGCCCGCTTCCGCGACACCCGCCACGGCGTCGCGGAGACCGGGCGCAGTCACCGGCCCGGCGCACCGGCCGGAGCTACAGCACCTTCGACAGGAACGCCTTGGTCCGCTCGTGCTGTGGGTTGCCGAGCACCTCCCGCGGCGCGCCCTGCTCCACGATCACGCCCTCGTCCATGAACACGAGGGCGTCGCCGACCTCGCGGGCGAAGCCCATCTCGTGGGTGACCACGACCATCGTCATGCCCTCGCGCGCGAGCCCGCGCATGACGTCGAGCACCTCGCCGACGAGCTCGGGGTCGAGCGCCGAGGTCGGCTCGTCGAACAGCATGAGCCGGGGTGACATGGCGAGCGCCCGCGCGATGGCGACGCGCTGCTGCTGCCCGCCGGAGAGCTGCGACGGGTAGTTGTCCCGCCGGTCCGCCAGGCCCACGCGGTCGAGCAGCTCGACGGCCCGCGCCTTCGCGGCGGCCTTGTCCTGGCGGCGCACGACGACCGGCGCCTCCATGACGTTCTCGATCGCCGTCTTGTGCGGGAAGAGGTTGAACCGCTGGAACACCATGCCGATGTCCCGGCGCTGGTGCGCGACCTCGGACTCGCGCATCTCGTAGAGCTTGCCGCTGCGCTCCCGGTAGCCGACGAGGTGCCCGTCGACCCGCAGCCGCCCGGAGTCGATCCGCTCCAGGTGGTTGATGCAGCGCAGCAGCGTGGACTTGCCCGAGCCCGACGGCCCGATCACGCAGCTCACCTCGCCGGGCTGCACGACGAGGTCCACCCCGCGCAGCACCTGCGTGGGGCCGAAGCTCTTGTGGATGCCGAGGGCCTCGACCATGGGCGTCATGCGGCGGCCTCCTCCGGCGTCCGGCGCAGAAACCCGAACAGCGACGGCCCGGGCGGCCCGGTCTGCAGCCCGCGCCCGTAGCGCCGCTCGATGAAGCCCTGCCCGACGGACAGGATCGACGTCAGCGCCAGGTACCAGATCGCCGCCACGATGAGCAGCGGGATCGTCTGGAAGTTGACCGAGTAGATCCGCTGCACGGACGTGAGCAGCTCGAAGTACCCGATCACGACGACGAGCGACGACGTCTTCAACATCGAGATCGTCTCGTTGCCCGTCGGCGGGATGATCACCCGCATCGCCTGCGGCAGCACGATGCGGCGCAGCGTCTGGGCGCGGGACATGCCCAACGCGCCGGCCGCCTCGGTCTGGCCGTGCTCGACCGAGGCGATGCCGCCGCGCACGATCTCGGCCATGTACGCGGCCTCGTTGAGCCCGAGGCCGAGCAGGCAGGCCGCGAACTGGTTGATCAGCTGGTTGGTGTCGAACGAGACGAACTCCGGCCCGAACGGGATCCCCAGCGACAGCCGCGGGTAGAGCGCCGACAGGAAGTTCCAGAACAGCAGCTGCGCGATCAGCGGCGTGCCGCGGAACACCCAGATGTAGAGCGCGGCGACCGAGCTGAGGATCCAGTTCGGCGACAGCCGCATCACGGCGAGCAGGACGCCGCCCACGATGCCGATCACCATCGACAGCACCGTCAGGACCAGCGTGTTCTTCAGCCCGTTGAGCACCGGCGGCGAGAACAGGTAGTCGCCGACGACGGGCCAGCCGAAGCCCTCGTTGGTCAGGATCGTGTGGACGAGCATGGCGGTCAGCACCGCCAGGACGGCGACGGCGACCCACCGCCCCGGGTGCCGGACCGGGACGGCGTTCATGGGCTCGGGACGGCCCGGCGGAGCTGACATCGGGCCGCTCAGGCGTTGATCTGCGACGTCGGGATGGACCCGTTGCCGACGTTCCACTTGTCGAGGATGGCCTTGTAGGTGCCGTCGTCCATCAGAGCCTGGATCGCGCCCTGGACCGCCTGCGGGAACTCGGCCTGCCCCTTCTTGAGGACGACGCCGTAGGGCGCGGTGTCGTACGGCTCGCCGACGACCTCGACGGCCTTGTTCGTGGTGGTCACGGCGTAGGCGGCGACCGGGGAGTCGGCGAGCATGCCGACGATGCGCGACGAGGTCAGGGCGAGCGTGACGTCCGTCTGCTGCTGCAGCTCGGTCACCTGGATCGCCGGCTTGCCCTGGGAGGTGCACTCCTGGCTGCGGGTCACGACCTCCTCGGCCTGCGTGGTGCCGGCCTGGACGCCGATCGCCTTGCCGCAGAGATTGTCGGGGTTCAGCCCGTCCGGGTTGCCCGCCTTCACGGCCAGGCTGGTGCCGGCCGTGAAGTAGCTGACCATGTCGACCGTCGCCGTGCGCTCGGGCGTGATCGAGAAGGACGACATGCCGGCCTCGTACCGGGCGCCGTCGATGCCCGGGATGATCCCGGAGAACTGGCTGTTCTGGAACTCGGCCTGCAGTCCCAGCTTCTGCGCGAGCGCCGTGCCGAGGTCCACGTCCATGCCGATGATGGTGCTGCCGTCGGTGTCGGTGAACTCGTTGGGCGGGTACGAGGCGTCCGTGCCGAAGACGAGCTTGCCGTCGGCGGAGACGGAGGCGGGGACCTTGGCCGCGAGGGCGTCGTCCTTCGCGGCCGCCGGGACGGCCGGGGCGGAGCTCGCGCCGGCGCCGCCGCCGGAGCCGTCGCCGCTGGAGCCGCACCCGGCCAGGACGACGGCGAGGGCCGCCGCGGCCAGCGCGGCGGGGATCGTTCGGGTTCGGGCGGACACGCCGGCACCTCCTCATCGATCCGCGCGGGGTGGCGCGGTCGTCGGGATGCTGCCACCTGGCTGCCGGAAGGACATCCCGGAACGATCGTCCGTTACCCGACGGACACATGGTTGGCCGCCGCGGATCGCGGGAACCAGGACATATCACCGGGCGTTGACGGTGCAGGACGGACGGTGGACGACACCGGACACGACGGGAGGAGCGCCATGGCGGGCTTGTTCAAGAAGCTCGGCGCGCTGGCGGGTGCCGCGGAGGCGGCGCGCCGCTACGCGAAGAAGAACCCGGACAAGGCCGGGAAGTACGTCGACCAGGCCGCCCAGTTCGTCGACAAGCAGACGAAGGGCAAGTACTCGGGGCAGATCCACGGGGCCGCGCAGAAGGCCAAGGGTGCCGCCGGCATCCACGGCCAGCAGGGCCGCGGCGGACCCCAGCAGGGCTACGGCCAGCAGGGGCAGCCGGGCTACGGCCAGCAGGGCTACGGGCAGCAGGGTCCGACCGACCCGCCCAGCGCCCCGTACCGCGGCTGACACCCGCGACGCGCACGCGCGGCCCGGTCACCTCGCCGAGGTGGCCGGGCCGTCGTCGTCCCCGGGGTTGATCGTTCCGAGGCCCGAGGATCGGACGCCGAACGGAGCCGTGGCCCCACGCACGGCCCGCCGCCCGATCCTGTGGGATCCGGCGGTCCCCCTGCCGGCGCGAGCCGTGCCACTATCACCTCAGAGGACGTCCGGCGCGGGGCGGCCCACACACCCGAGTGGTCCGCCGCCGGCCGTCCGTCGGCCCGCGGGCGGTGTGCCACAGCACGGACCCCGCGTGTCGTGAGCACGAGGAGGAACGCGTGTCCCGTCCACAGAGCTGGGTCCCGACCGATCCCCGATCCGTACCGACCCGCGAGCACGTCCTGTCCGGACTGCACGGCACCGACGAGGGCGGCGCCGAGCTCGTCCAGCTGCTGACCCCCGAGGGGCAACGGGTGTCCGACGACCGGTTCGGTTCCTGGGCCGACGACGTCGGCGCCGAGGAGCTCAAGGGCTACTACCGCGACATGGTCCTGGTCCGCCGCGTCGACCGCGAGGGAAACGCCCTGCAGCGCCAGGGCCAGCTGGGCATCTGGGTGCCGCTGCTCGGCCAGGAGGCTGCCCAGGTGGGCGCCGGGCGCGCCGCCACCCCGCGCGACATGATCTTCCCCAGCTACCGCGAGCACGGCGTGGCGTGGTGCCGCGGGATCGATCCGACGGACCTGCTGGGCATCTTCCGCGGGACCGACCACGGCTCGTGGGACCCCATCGAGGCCCGCTTCCACCTGTACACGATCGTCATCGGCAACCAGTGCCTCAACGCCACCGGCTACGCGATGGGGCAGAAGTTCGAGGGCAAGGTCGGCGACGGGCCGGACGCCGAGGCGACGATGTGCTTCTTCGGCGACGGCGCCACCAGCCAGGGGGACGTCCACGAGGGGTTCGTGTGGGCAGCCGCCTACGACGCCCCGGTCGTCTTCTACTGCCAGAACAACCAGTGGGCGATCTCGGTGCCGCTCGAGCGCCAGACCCGGGTGCCGCTCTTCCAGCGAGCCCGCGGGTACGGCTTCCCGGGCGTGCGGGTCGACGGCAACGACGTCCTGGCCTGCCTCGCCGTCACGCGCTGGGCCCTAGAGGAGTGCCGCACCGGCAACGGGCCCGTCCTGATCGAGGCGTTCACCTACCGCATGGACGCGCACACGACGTCAGACGACCCCTCGCGCTACCGGCTCGCCGACGAGCTCGAGCTGTGGAAGCTCAAGGACCCGATCGAGCGGGTACGCGTGAACCTGGTGCGTGAGCACGGGGTGCAGCAGGACTTCTTCGACGAGGTGCAGGCCGAGTCGGACGAGCTCGCCGCCCGCTTCCGCGCCTTCTGCGTAGCCATGCCGGATCCCGGTCCGGACCGGATGTTCTCCGAGGTCTACGCCGAGCTGTCGCCGCAGCTGGAGGCGGAGAAGGCCAGGTACCTGGAGTACCACGCGAGCTTCGAGGCCGAAGGGTCGCTCGCGGGCCCGACCGTCGGAGGGGCGTGAGATGACCACCATGACGCTCGCCAAGGCGCTCAACTCCGGGCTGCGCGCGGCGATGGAACGGGACCCGAAGGTCCTGGTGATGGGCGAGGACGTCGGCAAGCTCGGCGGCGTCTTCCGGGTGACGGACGGGCTGGCCAAGGACTTCGGCGAGCAGCGCGTGCTCGACACCCCGCTGTCGGAGAGCGGGATCATCGGCACCGCGGTGGGCCTGGCGATCCGCGGCTTCCGCCCGGTCTGCGAGATCCAGTTCGACGGGTTCGTCTTCCCCGGCTACGACCAGATCGTCTCCCAGCTGGCCAAGGTGCGGTTCCGCTCGCAGGGCAAGGTGCCGATGCCGGTCGTCGTGCGGATCCCGTTCGGCGGCGGGATCGGCGCTGTGGAGCACCACAGCGAGTCGCCCGAGTCGCTGTTCGCGCACGTCGCGGGGCTCAAGGTGGTCGCCTGCTCGACCCCGGACGACGCCCACTGGATGATCCGCCAGGCCATCGCCAGCGACGACCCGGTGATCTTCTTCGAGCCCAAGCGGCGCTACTGGGAGAAGGGCGAGGTCTCGGAGACCGAGCCCGCCCCGCTGTTCTCCTCGCGGGTCGTCCGGTCCGGCGCGGACGTGACCGTGGCCTGCTACGGCCCGCTGGTGAAGACCTGCCTGGAGGCCGCGGCGGCCGCGGAGGCGGAGGGCACGGACATCGAGGTGATCGACCTGCGCTCGCTGTCCCCGCTGGACCTCGGGCCGGTGTTCGCGTCGGTGCGGCGCACCGGACGGCTCGTGGTGGTGTCCGAGGCGCCGTCGGAGGCGTCGGTGACCTCGGAGGTCGCGGCCCGGGTGCAGGAGGAGTGCTTCCACTCGCTGGAGGCGCCCGTGCTGCGGGTGACCGGCTTCGACACCCCCTACCCGCCCTCCAAGTGCGAGGACGACTACCTGCCCGATCTCGATCGCGTGCTCGACGGCGTCGACCGCGCGCTGGGGTGGTGAGCGTGCCCGAGATCTTCCGGATGCCCGACGTCGGGGAGGGGCTGACCGAGGCCGAGATCGTGGCCTGGCAGGTCGCTCCCGGCGACCCGGTCGCGGTCAACCAGATCCTGGTCGAGATCGAGACGGCCAAGGCGGTGGTCGAGCTGCCCTCGCCGTTCGCGGGGACGGTCCACCAGCTGCTGGCCGAGCCCGGAACCACCGTGCAGGTCGGCGAACCGATCATCGCGATCCAGACGGCCGCGGGGGCTGCGCCCGAGCCGGAGCCGGCCGCCGCGGCACCCGCGGAGGGCAAGGGCGCGCTGATCGGCGAGGCCGGCGCCGACGGGCGGATCGCCACGCTCGTCGGCTACGGGCCGCGGCAGGGCACCGCGCGCCGACGCCCGCGGAAGGGTGTGCCCGGCGCGGCGGCCGCGGTGGCCGAGCCCGAGGTCGCCCCGGTCGTCGCCGGGGAGGAGGCGGCCGCGCAGGTCGGTCCGGCCGCGGCGGCGGCGGCCGCGCCGGAGCTCGAGGAGCGGCCGGCGGGCCCGGAGTCGCTGGTGCCGCTGGCCAAGCCGCCGGTCCGCAAGCTGGCGAAGGACCTCGGCGTCGACCTGCGCGCGCTCGCCGGGTCCGGCCCCCGCGGGGTCATCACCCG
>NZ_JBEZDN010000178.1:0-13197 GCF_040648315.1 Pseudonocardia sp. NPDC049154 | reverse complement strand
ACTACAACACTCGACGCGCCCACTCCGCCCTCGGCGGCCGCCCCCCGGCCACCCGACTCGCCGCATGACCGTCAACAAGGTGATGGGTCACTACATCTAGGGGCTGGTGCCGCTCACGGGTCGGGGGGTGCGGCGGCGGTGCAGGAGGAGCATCGCGCCACCCGCGAGCAGCCCCCAGAAGGCCGAGCCGAGACCGAGGAAGGACACTCCGGCGGCGGTGACCACGAACGTCACGATCGCCGCCTCCCGGCCCTCCGGCTGTGCGACGGCCGAGGTCACGGCACCGGCGAGCGCGCCCAGCAGGGCGAGCCCCGCGACCGCCTCGACCAGCACCGGCGGGGAGAGCAGCAGCAGCGCGGTGGCCAGCCCGGCGCCGAGGCCCAGCACCGCCAGGCCGACCCCGGCCGTGACCGAGGCGATCCAGCGCCGGTCCGGGTCGGGGTCGGCGTCGGGCCCGGCGGCCAGCGCCGCGCTGATCGCGGCGAGGTTCACCGCGTGCCCGCCGAAGGGAGCGGCACCGAGCGTCGCGAGGCCGGTCGCGACGAGGATCCCGCGCAGCCGCGGCACGAAGCCGTACTGCGCCATCACCGCCATGCCCGGCACGTTCTGCGAGGCCATGGTGACCAGGAACAGCGGCAGCCCGATCCCGATCAGCGCCGACGGCGTGAACACCGGCGTCGTCCACTCCAGCCGCGGCGCGAGGTCGATCCCGCCGAGGCCCGGCCCGGTGAGCGCGATGCCCGCGATCGCCACCACCAGCGCGGCCGGCACCGCCCACTGCCGGGCGAACCGCGCCACCAGCGCCCAGACGACGATCACGGGCGCGGCCAGCAGCGGCACGTCGTGCAGGGCCCGGACCGGCGCCAGGCAGAGGTCGAGCAGCACCCCGGCCAGCATCGCGGCCGCGATCGGGCCGGGGATCGCAGCGATGAGCCGGCCGAGCGGGCGCACCAGCCCGGCGACGACGATCAGCACCCCGCACAGGAGGAACGCGCCCACGGCTGCCGGGAAGCCGCCCTCCGGGACGCCGGAGGAGATCAGCAGCGCCGCCCCCGGCGTCGACCACGCGATGCTCACCGGCATCCGCGTGCGCAGGCCCAGCACCAGCGCCACGATCCCGGACCCCACGGCGACCGCCAGTAGGCCCGACGCCGCCTGCGCCTCGGACGCACCCGCCGCCCGGAGCCCGGTGAGCACCACGGTGAACGAGCCGCCGAAGCCGACGATCGCCGTGACCACCCCGGCCAGCAGCGGTCGAGCGATCCCGCGCACGACGTCTCCCCTCGGCCGTTCCGTTTACGGAACGGCAACCGGGGTGGGACGATAACCGCGTGGACACGACGGAGGCAAGCGACCCGGGGACCGGCACCGGGCCGGCCCTCCCCGGCGGCGCCGCACACGTCGGCCCCCGGGTGCGGGCGCTGCGTACCGAGCGGGGGATGTCGCTGTCCGAGCTGGCCCGCCGCGCGTCGGTCGGCAAGGCCACGCTCTCCGGGCTCGAGGCGGGCACCCGCAACCCCACCCTGGACACGCTGCACGCGGTGGCCGCCGCGCTCGGGGTGGCGCTGACCGCGCTGGTCGCCGGCGGGGGCAGCCCGCGGATCCGCGGCGCGGCGGTCGACATGGAGCTGTTGCGGGTGTTCGACGACGGCCCGGCCACCTACGAGCTCTACCGGATGCGGATCCCCGCCGGAGCCGAGCAGGTCTCGCCGGCCCACCACCCCGGCGTCACCGAGCACGCGACGGTGTTCGCCGGCGAGCTCCGCGCCGGCCGGCTCGAGGCGCCGGGCCGCGCAGGGCCCGGCGGGTATCTCGAGTGGGCTGCGGACGCTCCTCACGGTTACGCCGCCGTCGGACCGGAGGACGTGCACGCCTCGCTGCTGATCCGCTACCCCACGTAGCGCAGCCGCACACAGCGGAACAGGCCGGTCACCGTAGGTGAAACGGGTCAGCAGGAACGCCCGTTCGGCCCAGTCCCACGGCTAACGCGGACAGAGATCTGCTCGACAGAGTGATGACCGACCCGCCGCCGGATGGACCGCCCCATGAGCCTGCAGCCGACCTGGACCCTCCCCGACGACGTCCCGACCGTCCGCATCCCCGTGCAGCGTCCGTCGCAGGGGCCCGCGCACCGGGCCACCCGTGCGTCGAGGCGCGCCATGGGCCCCCGGACCTGGGCCGAGTCGGCCGCCCGGCGCCGCCGTCGCCTGCGCCGGGCCCGCTTCGGCCGGCTGTTGCTGATCCTGGTCGCGCTGGCCGCGCTCACGGGCGGCGCCGTGATCTGGCAGCTCGCCGACGGGCGGCCCCTGGAGCTCCTCCGCGACGGGTGGGCGCTGCTGGAGCCGCGCGTCGACGACGTGGTGCGGCTAATCCGTCAGCAGTAGCTCAGGAGTAGATCCGCAGCCAGTCGACCTGCATCTCGCTCGGGCGCGGGGAGCCGCCGTCCGGGAAGTAGTCGAGCTGGATCGTCGGGTGCATCTTGCCGGGCGGGAGCGTGCCCGGATCGGTGCTGGAGAACCACTGCTGCCCGTCGAGATAGCCGGTGATCCCGTTCGGCGTCCACTCCACGGCGTAGTTGTGCCACTGGGTGATGTCGATCTTCCGGCTGGCGGACTTCTGGTTGTTGTCCGCGCCGTAGTGCAGGAAGAAGTGCACGCCGTCCGACGCGCTGTCGGTCTCCGCGAAGTCGACCTCGCCGCCGCGCGGCCACTCGATGTCGCTCGGCCACAGGATCAGCACCGGGTGGTACTGCGAGTCGCCCGGAGGGAACTTGGCGCGCATCTCGTACCGGCCGTACTGGCGGCTCTCGTTGAACGCCATGCCGCCGGTGTTGCCGTTGGAGTCGCCGCGGATGGTGAGGACCCCGCCCGAGGTGGAGACCGCGTCGGGGGTGCGCCGGCCGTTGCCGCCGTGCCCCGCGCCGTCGTAGAGGCCCCACTTGCCGAGGCCGCCGGAGAACTCGTCGCCGCCGATCGGCGTCCAGCCCAGGCGGCCGGCCGCCGTCGAGCCGTCGCCGCCCGAGACCGGGCCGCGCGCGCGGGACGCGCCCGTCGCCGGGTTCGCGGCCGCGACCGGCGGGCGCGTGGTGGTCGTGGCGTGCTCGCGCGCCGAGTCCACCGCCTGGCTCAGCGCGCCGGGGGCCGGGACGGCCGCCACGCCGGTCGAGGGTGCGTCGGGCGTGCCCTGGGCCGTGTCCGACGAGGTCAGCGACGCGGACAGGTCCGGCCCCTCGTCCGAGACCGGGCGCAGCAGCAGGGCGACCGCGGCCGCGACGAGCACCGCGGCCGTGCCGACGGTGACGGGGGCCCACCGGCGCAGGGCCGAGCGCGGGGCGCGGCGCCGGCCGCGGCGGGGCTCGGGGGCCTCCCGCTCGATGTCGGTGTCGTCCGCGCCGGTGCCGTCGGTGCCGTCGGTGAGCTCGCCCGTGCCCGGGCCCGCGATGATGTCGGCCGCCGTGACGACCGGCATCCCGGTCATCGGGCTGATCGGCGGCGGCCCGGAACCCTCGGGGTCGAGCCCGACCGCGGGGAGCGACGACGTGTGCGTCAGCAGCGCGGGCTCGCGCGGGCGGTCCGCGTGGTCCGGGGAGCCGTCGGGGTCGGCGCCCGGGTCGTCGACGGAGCGCGGCGCGGGGATCGTGGCCGTGGCGCCGGCGGCGTGCCGCCGACGCGCCGGACGGCCCGGGCGGCCGGTGGGGGAGCCGTGCTCCGCGGAGAGTCGGGCGACCAGCTCGCGGGGGTCGAGCCGGTCCTCCGCGGCGGAGGGTTTCCGTCGCATGATCGATGACCATATGGAGCAACGCCCCACCGACCGGGTGAAGCTGAGAGCCGGGGTTGCCTCAGCGCGCCGACAGGTCGCCGGGAGGCGCCGGAGCGCCCCGTTCTCCCCGGGATCCCCGGGATGACTGGGCCGTTCGGAGCAACGCGACTCTCAGGGAGGGCCGCTCGTCGGTCCGGCACACGCCGTTCGAACCGTTGACGGATTGTGATCGCCGGGGTTTCACGCCAAGCTGTCCGTGATGCTCCCCGCTGCTCCCCCGGGGGGTGCGTCCGTGTTCGTGCCGTCGCAGGCGACGGCTCGAGCCTCCGTGCCCCCGTACGCCCCCGTCCTCGTGGCGCTGCCCCCGACCGCCGCGTCGGCGTCGGTGCTGCGCTCCCTCCGTGCGGAGGGGATGCGTGCCGATCTCGCCGGCGACGGCATCGCCGTCCTCGACACGATCCGTGCCGCCCCGCCCGCCCTCCTGGTGCTCGACGTCGACCTCCCCGGACCCGAGCACGCCGCCGTCCTCGCGGCCGTCCACGCCGAGTCGCCGAGCGTGCCCGTGGTGGTGCTCACCCCGCGTGAGCGTCGCAACGCGGTGATCGCTCAGCTGCGCAGCGACCGGGACGACTACGTCCTGCGCCCGTTCTCCGTCGACGAGCTGTCCGCGCGGATCCGGCTGCGGCTGCGGCTGACCGGCGCCGTCGGGCACACGCTGATCCGCCGCGGCGAGCTGGTGGTCGACACCGAGCTCGGTGAGGTGACCGTGGACGGCAGCCCGGTGTCGCTGTCGCCCACCGAGTTCTCGCTGCTCACGGCCCTGCTCGCGGAACCGGGGACCACGGTGTCGCACGAGGAGCTGGCGAACCAGGTGTGGTCGGAGCCGGCCTCGCCGAACCTCGTCCAGGTGTACATCTCCTACCTGCGCCGAAAGATCGGCGCCGAGCGGATCCGCACGGTCCGCGGGGCCGGGTACGTGCTCGAGGGCTGAGCAGGACCGGGGCCGCACACACGACGGCGCCCTCCCCGGGTTCTCCGGGCGGGCGCCGTCCGTGTGCCGTGCGGCGGCTCGCGTCAGGCGTGCGTGCGCGAGCGCCGGCCGACGACGAGCCGGTAGATGCCGAGCAGCACCAGCGACCCGATCAGGGCGATCACCCAGGTGCGCAGGTCGAAGAAGCTGCCCGTGTCGACGCCGAAGAGTGCCGAGCTGATCCAGCCGCCGAGCAGGCCGCCCACGACGCCGATGATGCAGGTGACGATGATGCCGCCCGGGTCCTTGCCCGGCATGATCAGCTTGGCGAGGGCACCGACGATGAGCCCGACGACGATCCAACCGATGACGCCCATTGTTCCTCCTCGCGGTCGCGCCGGGTTCTTCCGGAGCGTGTCCGATGTGGTCGAGGTGCGGATGCCCGGTGATCGACGGCCGTAAACGGACGGTGACGATATTCGTCCTGTTCGGGTCCTTCGGCGCGGCCGCTGGGCCGACCGTGGTCATCCGTCCGGGTGCACGTCCTGACCTGCGACGGAACGAGAGATAACGCTTCGGTCCCGACCGCTCGTCCGGCAGGCCGTGGTCCCTGCGCTGTGCTAGGCAGACGCCCTGGGGGGCGACCGCGGGGGTGGCCCTGCAACGAAGTCGGGAGAGTTCCATGACCGTTACCGGCATCATCACCGCGATCGTCTTCGGGCTCATCATCGGCGCTGTGGCCCGCCTGCTGGTGCCCGGCAAACAGAACATCCCGATCTGGCTGACGCTCATCGTCGGCCTCGTGGGGGCGTTCATCGGCACGTTCATCGCCCGGGCGCTGAACCTGCGGACGTCGGGCTGGAACTTCTGGGAGACGATCTTCCAGATCGTCGTGGCGGTGATCCTGGTGGTGCTCGTCTCGAACCTCTGGGCGAGGCGCGGCGCACGGCACTGACGCAGGGCGCACCACTCCCACCGCACGGACAGGCGACGGGCCCGGACCAGCCACGGTCCGGGCCCGTCCGCGTGCGCGGGTCAGTGAACGAGGCGCAGGGTGAGCGGGTAGCGGAAGTCGACGCCCTGCGAGGCCCGGACCGTCCCCAGCACCACACAGGCGACGTAGAACACCCCGTAGAGCGGCAGCAGGACGAGCCCGATCCCCACGAAGATCAGCAGGCCGAACACGACCGTCCACACCAGGGCGTTGATCTGGAAGTTCAGCGACTCGACCGAGTGCCGGCGCACGTAGGCCGAGTCGCCGCCCTTCACCAGCAGCACGATCAGCGGCGCGAACAGACCGAGCGCGAACCAGGCGGACACGAAGCTGAGCACGTGCGCGGCCATGGCCCAGTTGCGCTCGTCGTCGCGCGGCACGAGCGGGGCGTCCCCGGACTGGTGGCCGGTGTACTCGTACGGCGAGTTGCTCATATCCGCAGTGAACACCCGCGCGGCGCCCCGGACATCGGGGAAATGCCCGGAGATACCGGGTCGAAGGACCCCGGGAACCGGCCCGGGTCAGAAGCTGCGGGCCGCCTCGAGGAACCGGTCGTCCTCCTCGGGGGTGGTGACCGTGACCCGGACCCCGTCGGGGTGGAACGGCCGGACCACCACCTTGTGCTCCAGGCAGTGCGCCGCGAAGTCCGCGGTCCGTTCGCCGAGCGAGACCCAGACGAAGTTCGACTGGGTGTGCGGCACGGTGTACCCGGCCGCGAGCAGGGCCTCGCGCACCCGGACCCGCTCGCCCACGGCCTCCTTGCACGCCGCCAGCAGCTCGGTCGCGTGGTCGAGGGCGGCGATCGCACCCGCCTGGGCCACGGTGCTGACGCTGAACGGGGCGCACACCTTCTTCAGCGCCGTCGCGATCTCCGGCGCGGTGACGGCGTAGCCGACCCGCAGCCCCGCGAGCCGGTACGCCTTGGAGAAGGTCCGCAGCACCACGAGGTTCGGGTAGCGGTCGATCAGCGGCAGCCCGTCGACGGCCTCGGGGTCGGTGACGTACTCGTGGTAGGCCTCGTCGAGCGCCACGACGACGTCCGGGCCCACCGCGTCCATGAACCGCTCGAACTCCGCGCGGTGCACGACCGTGCCGGTGGGGTTGTTCGGGCTGCACACGAACACGAGCCGGGTGTGCGGGGTCACGGCGGCCGCCATGGCCTCGAGGTCGTGCCGGAAGTCGCCGTCGAGCGGCACGGTGACGGCGCGGGCGTTCCCGATCTGGGTCACGATCGGGTAGGCCTCGAAGGACCGCCAGGCGTAGACGACCTCGTCCGTGGTCTCCCGGCAGGTGATCTGCACGAGCTGCTGGCAGAGGCTGACCGAGCCGCAGCCGACCGCGATCCGGTCCGGCGTGACGTCGAGCTCCGACGCGAGCCGCTCGCTCAGCCCGACGACGGCGAGGTCCGGGTACCGGTTGCCGGCCGCCGCGGCCTCGGCGATCGCCGCCAGGACCGGCGCGGTCGGCGCCAGCGCGACCTCGTTGCTCGCCAGCTTGATCGCCCCGGGGATCGCCCGGCCCGGGACGTACGCGGGCAGGGACTCCAGGTCGGGGCGGATCGGCGTCATGTGCGTCACGGTAGCCCGCCCCGTCCCCGGCGTGCGCCGCAGTCGTGGAAGGCTGTCCGCATGAGCGAGATCCGCACCGAGGCGGTGCCCCTGGTCGACGGCTCCGACCTGCGCCTCACGGTCGCGGAACCCGAGGGCCCGGCCCGCGGCGGGATCGTCGTGCTGCACGAGGCGCGCGGGGTCACCGACACGGTGCGCCGGCTCGTCGAGGGGATCGCCGGGGACGGCTGGCTGGTCGTCGCGCCGCACCTCTACCACCGCGACGGGGCGGACGAGATCGACGGCGCGGAGGACCAGGTCGCCGACCACGTCGCCCGGCTGGACGGCGAGCAGGTCATGGCGGACACCGACACCGCGTTCGGCTGGCTGGCCGACCACGAGGTCGCCCCGGACCGGATGGGCGTGATCGGCTTCGACCTGGGCGGCAGCGTCGCGCTGCTGGTGGCGGCCCGGCGGACGCTGGGGGCCGCGGTCACCGTGGCCGGCGGCGGCATCGACGAGCCGGTGGGCCCGCTGCCCGCGCTGGTGTCCGCCGCCCCCGGCCTGACCTGCCCGTGGCTCGGCATCTACGGCGACCGGGACGACGAGGCGGAGCTCGACCGGCTGCTCGACGCCGCCCGCGAGTCCGAGGTCGCCACCGACCTGGTGACCTACCCGGGCTCCGGCCACCGCTTCGACGACGACCCGGCCACGGCCGCCGACGCGTGGCAGCGGATGCTCAACTGGTTCGACTCCCACCTGCGCTGAGAGGCGCGTCACCACCCCGTCCTCCGGGGGTGGCCCGGGACGCACGGCGTCGGCGACGATGACGCCATGACCCTCGACGTCGACGTCCCCGAGGTTCTCTGGTCCCCGTCGCCGGAGCAGGCTGGCCGCACCGCGATCGCGGAGTTCGCGCGGTGGGTGCGGGAGCACAAGGGCGTGGAGCTGGAGTCGGACACGGACTATGCGGAGCTGCACGCCTGGTCGGTGCGTGATCTGGAGGGTTTCTGGGCCGCGGCCGCGGAGTTCCTGGGGGTGATCTTCCGGGACGAGCCGACGGCGGTGCTGGGCTCGCGGGAGATGCCGGGTGCGCAGTGGTTCCCGGGCGCCACGCTGAACTACGCCGAGCACGCGCTCGCCCCGGGTCCGGGCCGGGAGGACGCCGACACCGCGGTGGTGTTCGCCCGCGAGGACGGGCTGGAGCGCACCGTGACCCACGCCGAGCTGCGCGACCAGGTCGCCCGGGCCCGGGCGGGGCTGGTCGCGGCGGGCGTCGGCGCGGGGGACCGGGTGGTGGCCCTGGCCCCGAACTCGGTCGAGACGCTGGTCACGTTCCTCGCGGCGGCGTCGCTGGGCGCGGTGTGGTCCTCCTGCTCGCCGGACTTCGGCGCGCGGGCGGTGCACGACCGCTTCGCCCAGATCGAGCCGGTGGTCCTGCTGGCCGTGGACGGCTACCGCTACAACGGCAAGGGCTTCGACATCCGCAGGACCGTCGCGGCCCTGCAGGAGCAGCTGCCGACGGTGCGGCAGACCGTGCTGGTGCCCTATCTCGACCCCGAGGCGACGCTGGAGGGCACCACGCCGTGGGCGGAGTTCACCGCTGAGGCGGGCCCGCTGGAGTTCGAGGCGGTGCCGTTCGACCATCCGCTGTGGGTGCTCTACTCCTCGGGCACCACGGGGCTGCCCAAGGGCATCGTGCACAGCCACGGCGGGATCGTGCTCGAGCACCTCAAGGCGATGCGGCTGCAGAACGACCTGGGCCCGGGGGAGACCTTCTTCTGGTTCACCACCACCGGCTGGATGATGTGGAACTTCCTGGTCGGCGGCCTCCTCGTCGGGTCGACGATCCTGCTGTTCGACGGCAACCCGGGCTTCCCGGACCTGGGTGCGCTGTGGGCGCTGGCCGAGAAGCACGGTGTCACGGTGTTCGGGGTGTCGGCGCCGTTCGTGCAGTCCTGCCTGAAGAAGGGCCTGCGCCCGCGGGACTCCTACGACCTGTCCCGGATGCGGGCGTTGGGCTCCACCGGCTCCCCGCTGTCGGTGGAGGGGTTCCGGTGGATCGCCGAGGCCTGCGGCGAGCACATCCAGATCTGCTCGGTGTCCGGCGGCACGGACGTCTGCGCGGCGTTCGTCTGCTCCGCCCCCACGGTGCCGGTGTGGCTGGGTGAGCTGTCGGTCGCCGCGCTGGGCGCGGACGTGCACTCGTTCGACGAACGGGGCGAGGACCTCGTCAGTGCCGATCCGGTCGAGGTGGGTGAGCTGGTCATCACCCAGCCGATGCCGTCCATGCCGGTGATGTTCTGGAACGACCCGGACGGGTCGCGGCTGCGTGAGGCCTACTACGAGATGTACCCGGGGATCTGGCGGCACGGGGACTGGGTGCGGGCCACCCCGCGCGGCTCCTTCGTGATCTACGGCCGCTCGGACTCCACCCTCAACCGTGGCGGGGTCCGGATGGGCACCGCGGACTTCTACGCGGTGGTCGAGGGCTTCGAGGAGGTCGCCGACTCGCTGGTCATCGACACCACGGCGTTGGGGGCGAAGGAGGAGGGGGCGCTGCTGTGCTTCCTCGTGCTGGCCCCGGGGGCGTCGCTGGACGACGTCGAGCCGCGGCTGCGCAAGGCCCTGCGCAGCGAGCTCTCGCCCCGGCACGTCCCGGACCGGTTCGTGGTCGTCGACGCCGTGCCGCGCACGCTGAACGGCAAGAAGTGCGAGGTCCCGGTCAAGAAGATCCTCGCCGGCGTCAGCCCGGACAAGGCCGTGAGCAAGGGGGCGCTGCAGAACCCCGACGCCCTCGGCCCCTTCCTCGACCTGGCCGACCCGGCGCGCTGACCTGCATCGATCACGGAATCCGGGGTGGGGTGCGAACCCCCTCCGGGCCGTGTGTACTCTTGGACCCGCTGGAGGCCGAGAGGCCCCGGGAGGCTTCGCCTAGTCTGGTCTATGGCGCCGCACTGCTAATGCGGTTTGGGGTCACCCCCCATCCCGGGTTCAAATCCCGGAGCCTCCGCGCTGGCGTGGGCCGACTCTCGGGTCGGACACGGCATGTAGTACAACTGAATGCGGTACCTGCGCCCGTAGCTCAACGGATAGAGCATCTGACTACGGATCAGAAGGTTAGGGGTTCGAATCCCTTCGGGCGCACAGCAAGGGATCGGGCCCTGACCAGCGAGTCTGGTCAGGGCCCGACTCGTTCAAGGTCGTCGAAGTGGATCACGATCCACGGTCTGATCCACAAGCGTTGCTAGCTTCCGGCCTGTGACGGCCGTGGAGGAGCCGCCGAAGTCGCGGCAGCGGGGCAGCATCCGACGTATGCGCGACAGGTTCCAGGTACGCGTGTCGGCCGGCGAGGATCCCACCGGCGAGCGGATCATCCTCACGGACAGCGTCCCGATCGAGCACCCGGGCAACGCCCGCTCGGAGCGGGCGGCCCAGAAGGAGGCTGAGAAGCTCCGTACGCGCCTGCTTGCCGACGCCGACGACCTCAAGGTGGCTCGCACCCGCGCGACCGTAGGGGCGCTTCTGGACCGCTGGATGGCCCAGCATGAGATCGACCCGACCACGCGCATGACGTACGAGGCGCAGATCCGGATCTACATCCGGCCGAAGCTCGGCGACGTGCCGTTGATCCTGTTCGTGCGAGAGGCCGCCGAGCGGCTCGAACCGTTCTACGCGCGGCTGCGGAAGTGCCGGGGGCTCTGCGACGGCAAGGCCTTCGTCGAGAAGCACGCCGCCGAGGGCTCGCACGGCTGCGCCGCCGAGGGGTGCAAGCGACACGTCTGCAGGCCCTACGCGGGGTCGAGCGTGCGCTCGGTCCACGCGATCCTGTCCGGCGCCTGCTCGGCCGCGGTGCGGTGGGGCTGGATCAGCTTCAACCCGATGTCCTTGGTCCGCCCGCCAGCCAAGCCTCGCCCGCAGCCGAAGCCCCCGACGAGCGCGCAGATGGCCCGGATCGTCGAGGCGGCGTGGGAGGCGTCCCCGGAATGGGGCCTGTACCTCTGGCTGTCAGTGATGTTGGGCGCGCGCCGCGGCGAGGTGGTCGCCCTGCAGTGGGAGGATCTGGATCTCGACGCAGGCATCGTCCGGCTGGACGAGAACTACGTCCGAACTACGGATGGCATGCTGCTCAAGGACACCAAGAGTCACCAGATGCGCCGAGCGTCGATCGACGCGCCGACACTTGACCTGCTCCGAGCTCACCGCGACGACTGCGCCGCCCGCCTCGCTCTGCTAGACGCCGATCTGACGGACCGCACATGGGTGTTCTCGGAATCGCCGGACATGAGCCGCCCGCGCGATCCGGCCTCCCTCACACGTCGGTACGGCCGCCTCGTCGCGAAGCTGGGCATCGATACGACGCTAAAGGAGCTGCGGCACTACTCGGCCATTGAGTTGCTGACGGCCGGCGTCGATCTGCGGACCGTCGCGGGTCGGCTCGGCCACGGCGACGGCACCACAACATTGAGGCATTACGCAGCGTGGGTGGGGTCTGCCGATCAGGTCGCGGCCGGGGTGGTGGGGCGCCGAACCCCGCTCGATCTCACCTCGCTTCGCGACCGTGGCAAGTGACCCAGCCGCGGGCATGACCTCCAGACTGGAGCTTGCGTGAAGCTCGTCTCAAACGGTCCGGGCTGATCTCGGACGGTGCCTGTGAGCTGCGAGGACGTCCGTTATCGGTTGGGCCGGTGCGGTCTCCTCGCGACGTTCCAGATAGGAGAAGGGGGCTCGCTGGCGGGTGGGGGAGGAGACCATTTTCTTCCCGTTGTCCCGGTGCTGCCGCCTTCACCGGGGTCGTCTTCGCCCGCGGACGCTGAAGTGGCCCCGCCTCCGCGCGGCCGTCGTCCCGTATCTCAGGGCGGCGGTCGCGTCTCTTTCCCGGTGACCTGCGCCAGGAGGGCGGTATGAGCGGAATCTTCCTGAGCTACCGCCGCGAGGACACGCGGCACATGGCAGGGCGGCTGGCCGACCGCCTGACCGGCCGATTCACGGCGGTGCAGGTGTTCATGGACGTCGACACGATCGAGCCGGGGATGGACTTCGCCCGGGCGATCGCGGAGGCGGTGGAGACCTGCGACGTGCTGCTCGCGCTGATCGGGCCGCGCTGGCTCGGGGTGGACGCGCGCTCGGGCAGGCCCAGGCTGCACGACCCCAGCGACTACGTGAGCCTCGAGATCCGGTTCGCCCTGGAGCGGGACGTCCGGGTGATTCCCGTGCTGATCGACGGCGCCGACATGCCGGAAGCCACTGAGCTCCCGCGCCGGCTGCAGCCCCTGGTGAACCGCAACGCGGTCCGGCTCGACCACGAGACCTTCGCCTCGGACGTCGGGAGCCTGCAGGAGGCCGTCGCGCGGATCCTGCGTGAGCCACAGCCCACCCGGGCTGCGAGCGAGGTCGGGGACACCGTGCGGGGGCCGAGGGTGGGACGGCGGATCGCGCTCTGGTGGGCGGCCGTCTTCTGTGGACTGATGGTGGCCACGAGCCTGGGGCTGATCGCCAACGGCGGAGCGAGTGGCCTGGGGGCCACCACTGGCCTGGTGGGGCTGTTCGCCGTGCTCGGCGCGCTGGCAGTGCGCGGGCTCGTCCGAGAGATCCGCCACCAGCGACAGCGGGTCGCCGCGGCCGGCGGGAACTGGCGGGAGAGTGGGCCGCTGGCCACTCAGCGGGTCTGGACCGTCGCGGTGCTCTGCGTGCTCGCGTTGCTCGCCCTGGGGCTGAGCATGGCGCTGACGCCTCCGGTGCAGCCCGTGCGTGCGGCCGCCGCACTGCTCGTGACCTGGCCCCCGTAACCGCCCGCTGGGCGCGGACGAGGAGGAGGAAAGCCAGTAATGAGGCTCTTCCGGATTTAGAGTGCGAGGGCTCCGCAGTGCAGTAGCGACCGGATGCGGTAGTTGATCAGGTTGCGGAACCCGAGGGCGTTGCGACGG
>NZ_JBEZDN010000177.1:0-13376 GCF_040648315.1 Pseudonocardia sp. NPDC049154 | reverse complement strand
CGTAGCGCGCGGCGGCGCCCGCCGCCCCCCGGGCCGCCCCGTCGGGGGCCCCGGCTGGGCGCGACGGCGGCGGGGGGGGTGGGGGTCGGGGGGGGGGGGGGCCGCGCCGCGAGCTCGCGGAGCTGGGCCGGACCCGGGAGCTGCAGCGACGGCTGTCCGCCGCCGTGGCCAGCGGGACCGAGGGGGACGCGCTGGTCGCGCTCCTGGCGACGATGCTCGGCACCGGCGTCGCGCTGCTCGACGCCGCGCTGCACCCCGTGACCTGGAGCGCCCCCGAGGGGCCGGCGGCGCTGCACGAGTCCTCGTTCCTGCCCGGCACCGCCCGCGTCCGCACGGCGCTCGCCGACCTCGGACCGGAACGCACCACGGCCGTCCTGCCGCCCGATCCCGACGCCGGGCTGATGCGCCGCCACCTCGTCGCCGCCCTGGTCGGCGAGGGGGAGGTGTCCGGCTTCCTCGACGTCGTCGAGACGGGACGGCGGCTCGGCCCGGCCGACGCGGCGGTCGCCGAGTACGCCGCGGCCGTGCTGGCCCTGCAGTCGCTGTCCGAGACCCGCCGCGCGCAGGCGGTCGTGCAGGCCCGCGACGACGTCCTCGGCGAGCTGCTGCGCGGCTCCCGCACCCCGGACGACCTGCGGCGGATGGCCGCGCACGTCGGCCTCGAGGTGGAGCGGCCGCACCTGCTCGTGCGACTCCCGGTGGCCGACGGGCGCAGCGCCCGGGACGGCCGGGTCCCGGCCTCCGCGGTGGTGGCGGACGCCCTCGGGGTGCCGGTGCTCGCGATCGCCGAGCCCGACGCCGTCGTCCTGCTCGCCGGGCTGCCCGCCGGCAGCGCGCCGGAGGCGCGGGTGAAGGCGCAGCTGGGCGCGGTGCTCGACCGACTCGGGCCGCTGACCGGCTGCCGCCGCGCCGTGGTCTCGGCGGTCTGCCGGCGGGTCGAGGACTACCCGGCCGCGCACGCCGAGTGCCGCGACGCCGAGGCGATCGTGGCCGGGTTCGGCGGCCGGCCGGGGGTGCTCGACGCCGCGGACTTCCGCACGCTGCGGCTCGTGGTCAACGGCGAGCGCACCTCGGTGGCCGTGCGGTTCGCCGAGACGCTGCTCGGCCCGCTGCGCCGTAACGACGCGGAGACCGGCGGCGACCTGACGGACACGCTCCGCCACTACCTCGCCTGCGGCGCGCAGGTGCGTGCCACGGCGAAGGTGCTGGGCGTGCACGAGAACACGATCCGCTACCGCCTGGGCCGCATCGAGCACGTCGGCGGTCTCGACCTGCGGCGGTTCGACGCCCTGCTGGCGGCCCAGCTCGCCCTGCAGGTCGACGACCTGGCGCGGGGCGGCAGCGCCTGAACCGGCACGAGGGAGATCCACGGTGACCCAGGCGACACGGGCGGCACAGGCGGCCCCCTCCCGGGCGGCGCGGGCACAGGCGTCCCGGCCGCGCAACGCCGCGCGGCGGGCCGAGCTGGTGGCGGTGGCGAGCCGGCTGTTCCGCGAGCGCGGCTACCACGGCGTGGGGATGCGGGCGATCGCCGAGGCGGCCGACATCCAGGCCGCCTCGCTCTACCACCACTTCGCCAGCAAGGAGGAGCTGCTCCTCGAGTCGATCTACGTGGTCGACCGCGACCTCGTGGTGGACCAGCTGCCGATCCTCGAGGGTGCGGGCACGTACCGGGAGCGGCTCGAGCGGCTGGTCCGGGGGCACGTGGGGCACATCGGCGCCAACCGGGACGCCTGGTGGGTGGCGGGGCGCGAGCTGCGCGCGCTGTCGCCGGGGAAGCTCGACGAGGTGCAGGTCTACCGGCGCCGCTACCAGCACGCGCTCGGGGACTTCCTCGCCGCGGGCACGGCGGCGGGCGAGTTCGCGTGCGAGGACGCGCGGCTGTCCGCGCTGGCCGTGCTGGACATGATCAACGGGCCGAACGAGTGGTGGGAACCGGGCGGCCGGCTCGCCATCGACGAGCTGGCCGCCCGGTACGCGGCGCTGGCGCTGCGGCTGGTGGGCGGGGACGCCCCGCCCGGTCAGGCCAGGAAGCGCAGGAGCTCGGCGCGGTAGGTCTCCGGGTCCTCGAGGAACGGGGCGTGGCCGACGCCCGCGAACTCGACGAGCCGGCCGTCGCGGCAGAGCTCGATGCCCGCCTTCGCGCCGGAGAAGGACACGAACGCGTCGTCCGTGCCGTGCAGGGAGAGCACCGGAACGGTGAGCCCGGCGAGGATCTCCCGCTGGTCCACGTCGATCAGGCTGCGGATGGTGTCCGCGGCCCGGGCGCCCGTCTTCATGAACTGCAGCCAGATGGACTGCGTGAGGTCGTCCGAGAGCGGCTTGGCGGCCACCGCCGACGTGATCCCGCGGAACGTCGCCGCCCGGTCCGCGGCCAGCCCGGCGAGCACCGCCTCGGTGTCGGCGGGGGCGCCGCCGTGCGGCCAGCCGTCCGCCGCGGTGTAGCGCGGGCTCGCCCCGCCGGTGAGGACCACGCCGGAGATCTCGTCGCCCAGCTCCGCCGCCGCGGCGACCACGACCGCCCCGCCGAGCGACCAGCCGTTGAGCACGGGGCGGTCGAGGCCGAGGTGCCGGACCAGGGCGACGACGTCCGACGCGATCGCGTCGACCGAGACGTCGTCGAAGTCCTTGTCCGAGCGCCCGCACGCGCGGTGCTCGATCAGCGCGACCTCGTGCCCCGCGCCCAGCAGGGTGGTCAGGGTGGTGTCCCAGCACTCGCTCGTCGCGCCCCAGCCGTGCACCAGCACGACCGGGCGCCCGCCGGACCCGCGGTGGTGCTCGTAGTAGACCTGCTTGCCGTCGCGCTCCAGGTAGGCCATGTCGTCTCCTTCTCGGGATCGGGGGTCAGGCGGCGAGCCGCTCGCGGACCTGCGGCATCACCTTCGTGGCCAGGTACTCGATGCGCTCGGAGCCGCTGTCGACGGGTTCGCCGGGCAACTGCGCCCAGAAGTGCACGTCGCGGATCTGCGGGCGGTCGCGCAGCAGCGCGGTCAGCTCGGTCACGGCGGTGTCGGCGTCCCACAGGAGGTAGGCGCCGGCGTCGACGATCTGCTGCGGGTCGGTGAAGCGCGGCGTCGCGTCCGGCGGGCCGAAGGCGCCCCAGGCGATGTACTCGTTGAGCTGGTAGAGGGCGTGCTCGCCGATCCGGGCCCAGGTCCGCTCCGGGTCCTCGGCGATGACCGCCCACTGGCCGGCGTAGATGCGGGCGTCCTCGACCGGCCTGCCGAGCGCGGCCACCGCGTCGAGATAGGCCTGCTGGTGCCCGTTCTGGGTGGAGAGGAAACCGTCGGCGATCCGCGCGGCGCGGGCGATCGCGGGCTCGGCCATCGCGCCGACCAGCAGCTGCGGCGCGGTCTCCGGCCGCGGGGTCACGGCCAGCCCCTCGGGCAGCGAGTACCGCTTGCCGGAGAAGCCGCTCGCGTCGCCGGCCCAGGCGCGCCGGATGATCTCGACGCCCTCCTCCAGCAGGCTCGGCCGGTTCCGCACGGTCTGCCCGAAGGCCGCGAACTCGCGCTCCCAGTAGCCCTGCCCCACGCCGAGGTCGAACCGGCCGCCGGTGAGCAGCGAGAGCGTGGCGGCGTCCTCGGCCAGCCGCACGGGGTTGTGCAGGGGCGAGACGATGAGGTTGGTGCCGATCCGCAGGTTCGCGGTGCGCTCGCCGATCGCCGACGCCAGCACGAAGGGCGAGGGGCTGTACCCGTCCGCGCAGAAGTGGTGCTCGGTCAGCCAGACCGAGCCCAGGCCCTGCTGCTCCGCCCAGGCTATCTGCTCCAGGACCTCGCGGTAGAACGCGCCGAACGGCCGCTCCGGGTCCGGGTTGCGGAAGTCGTACCAGAGCCCGAACACCGGTCCCGTGCCGTCCACCAGAGGCCCCTCTCGTCGGTTGCCGGCGAGGGTCCCGATGCGGGGCGGGGGTGTCATCCCCCTCGTGCGCGCGGCGTTGTCGACGTCCCCAACCGGGCCGCGGCGGTCCTGTGGACTCTCCCAACACCTCCGCCGCGCCGCCCTGTCGGCCGCGGGCGGTGCTTCCTACCGTCGGCGGGCCGTCGTCGAGAGGAGCACGTCGTGTCCGATCTCCCCCCGCTGCAGGAGGCCACGCTGCGCGACAAGGTCGCGGTCGTCACCGGGGCCGCGCAGGGCATCGGTCGCGCCACCGCGCTGCGGCTGGCCGCCGAGGGCGCGCTGGTGACGTGCGCGGACATCAAGGACACCGCCGAGACCGTCGCGCTCGCGGAGAAGGAGGGCGGGCAGGCCGTCGGCGTGCAGCTCGACGTCCGCCGCGCCGCCGACTGGGAGGCCGGGATCGCCGGGGTGCTCGAGCGGCACGGCCGGGTCGACCTGCTCGCCAACATCGCCGGCATCGTCAACATGCAGAGCGAGGACACCGTCGTCGGGCTGACCGAGGAGGCGTGGGAGAACGTCCTCGCGACCGACCTCAAGGGCGTCTGGCTCGGGATGCGGGCGGTGATCCCCTCGATGATCGAGGTCGGCGGCGGGCGGATCGTGAACATCAGCTCGCTCGCCGCGCTGCGCGGCCTGCCGAACCTCGCCTCGTACTCGGCGGCGAAGGGCGGCGTGATCGGGCTGACCCAGCAGGCCGCCTTCGAGTACGGTCCGCGGAACATCCTGGTCAACGCCATCGCGCCGGGCACGATCGACACCCCGATCCTCGGCGACATCACGCCGGAGATGAAGGCGGCCAACGCCCGCGCCCACATCATCGACCGGCTCGGCCTGCCCGAGGAGATCGCGTCGATGGTGGCGTACCTGTTCCGGGAGGGCCGGTTCGTGACCGGGCAGGTCTACCCCGTCGACGGCGGGTGGTCGGCCAAGGGCAACTACTGACGCCGCACCTACCGGTCCTCCCCGGCGGGCCCGGTCGCCCGCGCCTCCTCGGTCTGCTCGGCACGGTCCCCGAGCGCCTGCCGGGTGAGGGCGGCGCCGGCCTTCGGGTCGCGGGTGAGGTTCACGCCGGTGGCCGGGTCGAAGACGTGCACCTTGCGGCTGTCGAGCCAGAACTCCGCCTCGTGGCCCTCCCGGATCCGGCTCGTGGCGTCGATCGAGACCACGGCCTGGGTCCGGAGCTGGTCGCTGTCGAGCTCGCGGGAGAGCTCCTTGAGCTGCAGGGCGATCTCCTCCGGCGCCTCGTACGGGATGTAGGCGTACTGGGAGTCGCCCAACCACTCGGTGACGTCGACCGTGGCCCGGAAGGTCGACCCGAGGTGCTTCTTGGCCTCGTCGACCAGCGTCGCGTCCTCGAAGTACTCCGGCCGGATCCCGACCAGCACGAGGTCGCGGTCGCCGACCTCGGCCGCCCGCCGCTCGTCGAGCAGGATCTCGCCGAAGGGGGTGTCCAGCCGGGTGCCGCGCAGGCGCGCGGGCAGGAAGTTCATCGGGGGCGACCCGATGAACCCGGCCACGAAGAGGTTGACGGGCTGCTCGTAGAGCTCCCGCGGCGAGGCCACCTGCTGGATCACGCCCTTGCGCAGCACGCACACCCGGTCCCCGAGGGTCATCGCCTCGGTCTGGTCGTGCGTGACGTAGACGGTCGTGATGCCCAGCCTGCGCTGGAGCCGCGCGATCTCGGTGCGCATCTGCCCGCGCAGCTTCGCGTCGAGGTTGGACAGCGGCTCGTCGAAGAGGAAGGCGTCGGCGTCGCGCACGATCGCCCGGCCCATCGCGACCCGCTGCCGCTGCCCGCCCGAGAGGTTCGCCGGCTTGCGCTCGAGGTGCTCGTGCAGCTCGAGCACGTCCGCCGCCTCCCGCACCTTGCGCTGCACCACGTCCTCCGGCGCCCGCTGCAGCCGCAGGGGGAACGCGATGTTCTCGAAGACGGACAGGTGCGGGTACAGCGCGTAGTTCTGGAACACCATCGACAGGTTGCGCTCCCGGGGGGCCTTGTCGTTCACCCGCCGCCCGCCGATGACCATGTCGCCGGAGGTGATGTCCTCCAGGCCGACGATCATCCGCAGCAGGGTGGACTTCCCACAGCCGGACGGCCCGACCAGGATCATGAACTCGCCGTCGGCGATGTCCAGGCTGACGTCGTTGACGGCCGGGTAGCCGTCGCCGTACTTCTTCACGATGTTCCGCATCTCCACGGAAGCCATGGCGGTTCTCCTTCTGGCGGGTGCGGGACTCAGCCCTTGACGGCGCCGTTGGTCAGGCCGGCGACGATGCGCCGCTGGAAGAGCAGGACGAGCACGACGACCGGGATCGTCACGAGCACGGCCGCCGCGGCGACCGGACCGTTCGGGGCCTCGAACTGCGAGGCCCCGGAGAAGAGCCCGAGCGCCGCCGGGACGGGTCGCGCGGCGCCGGTCGAGGTGAGCGAGATGCCGTACGCGAAGTCGTTCCAGGCGATGAAGAACGCGATGATCGCGGTGGTGAACACGCCCGGCGCGGCCAGCGGGACGATCACCTTGCGGAAGGCCTGCCAGGTCGTCGCGCCGTCGACCTGGGCCGCCTGCTCCATCTCCCACGGGATCTCGCGGAAGAAGGCCGACAGCGTCCAGATCGAGATCGGCAGGGTCAGCGACAGGTACGGGATGATCAGCCCGGGCCAGGTGTCGTAGAGCCCGATCTGCCGCCACAGGTTGAACAGCGGCGTGACGATCGAGATGACGGGGAAGATCGCCACGGCCAGCGCCGTGGACAGGATGAGCTTCTTGCCGCGGAAGTCCAGCCGGGCGATCGCGTACGCCGCGAACATCGACAGCACGCACGAGATCGCGGTGGCGATCAGGCAGATGCCGAAGGAGTTGCGCAGGGCGGGCAGGAACAGCTCGCTCGCGTCGCCGGTGAGGATGAGCGCGTAGTTCTCCCAGCTCACCACGGTGGGCAGGAACTGTCCGTTGGCGATGTCGGCCGAGGACTTCAGCGACAGCGACACGATCCAGCCGACGGGGAACAGCGCGTAGACGATGATCAGCACGCCGCCGACGATCCACAGCCACTTCTCGCGCGTGCTCATCGCTCGTCACCCCTCGTCGCGGCCAGGTCGACCTTGAAGCCCTTGATGAACAGCGCGCAGATCAGGATGACGCAGAGGAAGAGCATCACCGAGACCGCCGACCCCAGCCCGATCTCCAGCCGGGAGATCGTCTGCCGGTACGCGAGGAACGCCACGCTCTCGGTGTTGTTCGCCCCACCGGTCATCACGAAGATCGAGTCGAAGATCCGGAAGGCGTCGAGGCTGCGGAACAGCAGCGCGACCATGATCGCCGCCTTCATGTTCGGCAGGGTGACCCGCCGCATCCGCTGCCACCACGTGGCGCCGTCGACCTTCGCGGCCTCCTGCAGCACCTCCGGCACCTGGGCGAGCCCGGCGAGCAGGAGGAGCGAGATGAAGGGCGTCGTCTTCCAGATCTCGGTCAGGCAGACCACGAACAGCGCCGACCAGGTGCCGCCGAACCAGTCGGTGTCCGCGGAGACGCCGGGGACCCAGCCGAACCACTGGTTCACGAAGCCCGAGTCCGGCGCGAACGCGTACTGCCACGCGAAGGCGGAGACGACCGTGATCACCGCGTAGGGGATGAGGATGGCCGCCCGGACCACCGCCCGCAGCCGCCGCCACGCCTTGACCATCACCAGGGCGAGCGCGAAGCCGAGGACCAGCTCGACCGCGACCGTCACGACGGTGATGACGAGCGTGACGCCCAGCGCGGTCCACCAGATCCGGTCGGTGAGGATCACGCCGTAGTTGGCCAGCCCGGTGAAGTGGCGCTTGTCCGGGTCGGTGAGGCGGTAGTCGAACAGCGAGTCGTAGACGGCCTGCAGGATCGGGTAGGCCGTGACCAGCAGCATCACGGCGAACGCCGGACCGGCCAGCGTCCAGCCGAGCCGGCGCTCGGCGCGCGAGCGGTCCGAGAGCCGGACCCGGTGCCGCGTCGGCGCCGGGGCCGCGGTCTCGGCCGGGGGGACGGCGATGGTGCTCACAGCAGCTCCTTCTTCGCCAGGACCTCCTGGATGAGGGCCGCGGTGGCCGCGCCCGTCGCCGCGGGGTCGATCCGGGAGGTCGGGTGGTACTCGCGCTGGACGCTCTGCGACACCTCGCTGTAGTAGGCCGTCTGCGGACGCGGTGCGGCCTGCTCGAGCGACTGCAGGATCACGGGCGCCATCGGGAAGGCCTGCAGCACGGAGGGATCGGAGTAGACGGACTCGCGCGCCGCCGGGTTGCCGTTCTCGACGAAGTAGTAGGTCTGGTTGGCCGCGCTCGTGATGCACTCCGTCGCCTCGTAGGCGAGGTCCGGGTGCCGGCTGAACGCGCCGACGCCGAGGTTGATCCCGCCGTAGGGCGGGGCGCTCGGCCGGTCCGGCTCGACCCGCGGGTACAGCGCCCAGCCGTAGTCCGCGGGCACGTCCGCGCCGAGCGTGCCCTCCGCCGCCGACTCGTTGGCCCGCGGCCACACGAAGGGCCAGTTGACCATGAACAGGGCGTCGCCGTTCTCGAAGGCGGTGACGTTGGCGTCCTCGCCCGCGGTGGACAGCGACGGGCCGCCGACGCCCGCGTCGGTGAGCTCCTTCATGATCCGCCCGGCCTCCGTGGCCGGCGGGTCGCCCAGGCCGAGCTGGACGCCCTCGGGGTCGTCGACCGACGGGTTCGTGATGATCGCGCCACCCGCGGAGGAGACCAGCGCGTTGAGCCACACGGTGAGGGCCTCGGCGCGCTTGCCCTGCACCGCGAACTGCGAGCCCTTCGCCTGCGCGGCTGCGATGAGCTGGTCCCAGGTGACCGGCTGCGACAGGTCGAGTCCGGTTCCGGCGACCCTCGACCTGCGGTACCAGAGCAGCTGGGTGTTGGCCCAGAACGGCACCGTGACCACCTGGCCGCGCCAGCTCGCGCCCTTCACCGCGCTCTCGACGACGCCCTCCGTCACCCGGGCGGCCAGGTCCGGCGGCATCGGGGCGAGCAGCCTCGCCTCGGAGAACTCGGGGATGTACGGCGGGTCGAGGCTCATGATGTCGATCGAGCTGTCGTTCGCCGCCAGCCGCCGCACCAGCTGCTCCCGCTGGGCCGACGACTCGCGGGGCAGCTGGGCCACGTCGATCGAGTAGCGGCCCCCCGCGGCGTCGGTGCAGCGCCGGGCGATCTCGGTCTGGCCCCCGGAGTCCGGGTTGATGTACCAGGTCAGCCGGGGCGGCCCGGCCTGCGCGGACCCACAGGCCGCGATGCCGCATGCCGTGGCCGCGGCGAGCGCGGCCGCCGCCAGCCGGCGTTTCCAGGGACGTCGCATCGTCGGGACCTCCGGGTTCTCGGGATCGCTCATCGGGTGAGCCAGGCCGCGGTGTCGCGCGGGAGCTCGTGGCGGACCAGCGGGCAGGAGGCGAGCAGGAGGGTGCCATGGGCGCGCAGCGGGACGGGCTCGCCGGACAGGTTGACCACGCAGCGGAACCGCTCGCCGCGGTCGAGGATCAGCACGGCGGGTGCCCCGTCGACCCAGGTCAGGTCCGGTCCGGCCAGGTCGGGTACGGCCCGGCGGAGGCTCAGCGCCGCACGGTAGAGCAGCAGCGTCGAGCCGGGTGTGTGGCGCTGGCGCGCGGCGGTGAGCGACGCCCAGTCCCGGGGCTGCGGCAACCAGGGGCGCCCGCCGTCGGGGGAGAAGCCGAACGGCGGGTGCGGGCCGGACCACGGCAGCGGTACCCGGCAGCCGTCCCGGCCGCGGACCGTGCGCCCGGACCGTTCCCAGGCCGGGTCCTGCAGCAGGTGCTCGGGCAGGTCCTCGACCTCGGGGAGGCCCAGCTCCTCGCCCTGGTACAGGTAGGCCCCGCCGGGCAGGGCGAGCATGAGCAGGGCCGCGGCCCGCGCCCGCCGGGTGCCCAGCGCCAGGTCGGCGGGTTCCCGCGTCCCGTCCCGTCCCGCACCGGTGGGCCGGCCGAACCGGGTCACGTGCCGGGTCTCGTCGTGGTTCGACAGCACCCACGTCGCCGGCGCCCCGACCGTGGCCATGGCGGCGAGCGTGGCGTCGATCGTCTCGCGCAGCGCCCGCGCCTGCCACGCCGCGTGCAGGTAGTCGAAGTTGAAGGCGGTGTGCAGCTCACCGGGCCGCAGGTAGCGGGCCAGCCGCTCCGGCCCGTTGACCACGGCCTCCGCGACGAACATCCGGTCGCCCCCGTAGCCGTCGGCGATGGTGCGCCAACGCCGGAAGACCTCGTGGACGCCGTCGACGTCCCAGTGCGGGCTGTCGGTCCAGGTCGCGGGGGTGAACGCGGGCCCGCCGTCGAACGCGGGCAGCCCGGGCGCCTTCACCAGCGCCGGGGCCGCGTCGACGCGCAGCCCGTCGACCCCGCGGTCGAACCAGAACCGCACGACGTCGTCGAACCCCTCCTGCACCGTGGGGTCGTCCCAGTTCAGGTCCGGCTGCTGCGGTGCGAAGAGGTGCAGGTACCACTGGCCGTGCGTGCCGTCGGGCTCCTTGACCCGGGTCCAGGCGGGCCCGCCGAACGCGCTGGTCCAGTCGTTCGGGGGGAACTCGCCACCGGGGCCGCGCCCGTCGCGGAAGTGGTAGCGGCCCCGGGCCGGTGAGCCCGGGGGCGCCGCCAGCGCCTCGACGAACCACGGGTGCCGGTCCGACGTGTGGTTCGCCACCAGGTCGAGCACGATCCGGATGCCGCGCGCGTGCGCGTCGGCGATCAGCGCCTCGGCCTGCGCGAGCGTGCCGAAGACGGGATCGATGTCGCGGTGGTCGACCACGTCGTACCCGCCGTCGGCCATCGGGGACGGGTACCAGGGCGTGATCCACAGTGCGTCGACGCCCAGGTCGGCGAGGTACGGCAGCCGGTCGCGCAGGCCGCCGACGTCGCCGACGCCGTCGCCGTCGGAGTCCGCGAAGCTGCGGAGGTAGACCTGGTAGGTCACGGCGGTGCGCCACCACGCGACGGGCGCGTGCTCGGGGCTCACGACGCCTCCCTTCTGGTTGGAAGCGCTTCCAGAACCAAGCCTGGAGGAGCTCCTGCTGCTGTGTCAAGGGTCACATCGATGCCGTGGAAGCTGCGACGATCGCGGTTGTCGAATGTGCAAGCGCTTCCGGCGGGAGGGTCGCTATGCTCGGCACCGTGACGGCGTCGGCGGGCAGGGTGGACCGTGAGGTCACCCTCGCCGACGTCGCGCGCCTGGCCGGGGTCTCCCCGGCCACCGCCTCGCGCGCGCTCGGCGGCCATCCGCACGTTGCGGCAGGCACCCGGGAGCGGGTCCGCCGGATCGCCGACGAGCTGTCCTACGTGGTCTCGCCCGACGCGTCCCGCCTCGCCGGCGGGCGGACGGGGCGCGTCGCCGTCGTCGTCCCGCACCTGTCCCGGTGGTACTTCGGCGCCCTCCTCGAGGGGCTGGAGGAGGTGCTGCGCGACGCCGGCCTGGACGTCCTGCTCTACCGGGTCGGCGACGCAGCGGACCGGCAGGACTTCTTCCGCAGGCTGCCCGCCCGCCGCAAGGTCGACGCCGTCGTCGCCCTGGCCTTCCCGGTCGACGAGGCCGAGTGCGCCCGGCTCGAGCTGATGGGCGTCGAGGTCGTGGCGGCGGGCGGGCAGGTCGCGAGCCATCCGTACGTCAGCATCGACGACGTCGCCGCGGGCCGGCAGGCCGTCGACCACCTCGTCCACCTGGGTCACCGGCGGATCGGCATGATCGAGGCGGTCGACCCGGAACAGCGGGCCCACCAGCCGGAGGGCCGCTCGCGGGCGTACCGGGTGGCCCTCGCCGACGCCCGGATCCCGGTGGAGCCCGAACTCGTCGCGACGGTCGAGTGGGGTGCCGACGAGGGCGCGGAGGGTATGGCCCGGCTGCTCGGCCTGCGGGAGCCCCCGACGGCGGTGTACGCGCACTCCGACGAGGTGGCGCTCGGCGCCGTCCGCACCCTGCGGCGGGCCGGGTTGCGCGTGCCCGGCGACGTCTCGGTCATCGGGATCGACGACCACCCGCTGGCCGCGCTGACCGACCTCTCGACGGTTCGCCAGCCCGTCCGCGAGCAGGGGGCGCAGGCCGGGCGGATGGTCGCGGCCGCGCTCTCCGGCGGGGAGGCCGGGGAAGGAGGGGTCCTCCTGCCCACCCAGCTGGTGATCCGGGGGAGCACCGCACCGCCCGGCGACGCGCGATGACCGCCTCGCCCGAGCTCACCCTCCGCTCCCCGTCGCCGGGTCTGCTCGGGCTGCCGTGGGACCAGCCGCTCGGCGAGTGGAGCCCGGCCGAGGTCCCGTTGCGGGACATCGCCGTCGGGCCCAGCCGCCACCTCGTCCGGTTCGTGGAGGGCGACCGCCGGCTGTGGGCGCTCAAGGAGCTGCCGCACCGCATCGCGCGCAAGGAGTACGCGGTGCTGCGCCGGCTCGAGGACCTGGGGCTGCCGGCCGTCCGGCCCGCCGGAGTGGTGTTCCAGGCCGAGGACACCGCGATCCTCGTGACCCGCTACCTCGAGGGCTCGTGGCAGTACCGGCGGCTGTTCATGCGGCTGCCGCCGAACCGGCCCGCGCACCGCGCCCGGCTGTTCGACGCGATGGCCGGCCTGCTCGTCGAGCTGCACCGGCACGGGATCTTCTGGGGCGACTGCTCGCTGGCCAACACCCTGTTCTCCCGGGACGGCCAGACCCTGCAGGCCTGGCTGGTCGACGCCGAGACCAGCGAGGTCCATCCGTCCCTGTCCGACGGCCAGCGCCAGATCGACATGGACATCCTCGTCGAGAACGTCGCCGCCGGGATGATCGACCTGGCCGAGCGGCTGGACCGGCCGCCGGAGATCCACGAGCAGCTCATCGACGAGGCGCTCGCGATCCCCGGCCGGTACCGCGCGCTGTGGGAGGCCCTGCACGCTGAGCCGGTGTTCTCGTTCGGCGACCGCTACCGCGTCGAGGGCAAGATCCGCGAGCTCAACGAGCTGGGCTTCGCGGTCGAGGAGGTCACGCTGCGGCCGACCGGGGACGGGCCGGGCGCCCTGCGGCTGCAGGTCGCGGTGGGGGACCGGCGGTTCCACGCCGGTCAGCTGCAGGAGCTCACGGGGCTCGACACGGGGGAGGGCCAGGCCACGATCCTGCTCGGCGACCTGCGCGCGTACCAGGCGTACCTGTCGCGGCGTGCCGGTCGCGAGGTCGGCGAGGCCGAGGCCGCCCGGAGCTGGCGGGCCGAGGTGTTCGAGCCCGGGACCGTCCGGGCGCACGCCGCGCTCGGCGGCGTCGGGTCGCCGGTGCAGGCCTACTGCGACCTGCTCGAGGTGCGCTGGATCCTCAGCGAGCGGGCGGGGGCCGACGTCGGCGACGGGCGCGCCCTCGCCGCCCTCGCCGGTCGGGCGCCGACCGACTCCGCCGCCCGCGCGGCCGTCGCCGAACCGCCGGAGCCGGGCGAGGGGTAGCGGGCTCGGGGTGAGAGCGGGCGACGCCGGAGGGCCGCTCGG
>NZ_JBEZDN010000176.1:0-13443 GCF_040648315.1 Pseudonocardia sp. NPDC049154 | reverse complement strand
TTTTTTTTTTTTTTCATCTTCCTCCCCCGGGGGGGCCACGCCCTCCCCGCCGGCCCGGCCCCGGGTCGGCCGCCCCCCCCCCCATACCCCCCCCCCCCCCACCCACGACGATCGGAGCTCGGGTGAGCGCACGGGAGCTGGTGGTGCTGGGGACCGCGAGCCAGGCACCGACGCGGACCCGCAACCACAACGGCTACCTGCTCCGCTGGGATCAGGCGGGACTCCTCTTCGACCCGGGCGAGGGCACGCAGCGGCAGATGCTGTTCGCCGGCATCGCGGCGAGCGCGGTCACCCGGATCTGCCTGACCCACATGCACGGCGACCACTGCCTCGGCGTGCCCGGCGTGGTGCAGCGGCTCTCCCTCGACGAGGTCCCGCACCCCGTGCACGCGCACTTCCCGGCGTCGGGGCAGGAGTACTTCACCCGCCTCCGGTACGCCACGTCGTACCGGGAGCGCGGGGACCTGCGCGAACACCCGCACGACAGCGACGGCGTCGTCGCCCGGGACGAGGTCGGCACCCTCGAGGTCCGGCGGCTGGAACACCCCGTCGAGGCCTTCGGCTACCGGCTCGTGGAGCCCGACGGCCGCCGCATGCTCCCCGAGGCCCTGGCCCGCGCCGGCATCACCGGCCCGCGCGTCCGCGAGCTGCAGGCCCGCGGCGAGCTCGACGGCGTGCGGCTGGAGGAGGTCAGCGCGCCGCGGCCCGGCCAGGTGTTCGCGTTCGTCATGGACACCCGGATGTGCGACGGCGTGTACGCCCTGGCCGAGGGGGCGGACATGCTCGTCATCGAGGCGACCTTCCTCGACGAGGACCGCGACCTCGCCCACGCCTACGGCCACCTCACCGCACGCCAGGCCGCGGCCGTCGCGGCCGAGTGCGGCGTGCGCACCCTCGTGCTCACGCACTTCTCCCAGCGCTACACCGAGCCGGGGCGGTTCGCCGCCGAGGCGCGGGACGTGTTCGGCGGCGAGCTCGTCGTGGCCGAGGACCTGATGCGGGTCCCGGTCCCGCCGCGCATCGTCGTGGAGCAGCCGGCGCGCTAGGTCTAGGAACTCCGCGCCCCGGCGTACGCGTCCATGGACCGGACCAGCGCGTGCAGCTGGTCCCGCAGCGCGTTGCGCTCGCCCGCCTCGAGGCCGAACGCCTCGGCCATCCCGACGGGCACCCCGAGCGCCCGGGCTCGCAGCTCCCGGCCCCCGTCGGTGAGCACGGCCTCCACGCCGCGCTCGTCGTCCGTCCGCCGGCGCCGCGCGATCAGCCCCATCCCCTGGAGCCGCTTGAGCAGCGGCGTCACCGTGCCGTAGTCCAGGTGCAGGGCGGTGGCGACCTCCTTGACCGTGAGGCTCTCGTGCTTCCAGAGCAGGAGCATCACGAGGTACCGCGGGTAGGTCAGGCCCAGCTCGTCCAGCAACGGCCGGTAGGCCGCCGTGACCGCGCGGGACGCCGCGTAGATCGCGAAGCACAGCTGGTCCTCGAGCAGCATCGACTCGGTCCGTTCCACCTCGCCGACTGTATCACGCGTGCCACAGTAACTTGTGCACAAGTTAATTGCGGACTAGCTTTCTCGGCATCGGCCCGCGAGCGCCCCGAGCAGATCGGAGAGCACGATGAGCGAGAAGATCGACCGGCCGGTGCTGGAACCGGCGGCGCAGGCGTTCGTCGAGGCCACGGCGACGCCGCCGTTCCTCTACCAGCTCGACCCCGTCGAGGGCCGGAAGGTCGTCGACGACGTGCAGTCCGGAGAGATCGCGAAGCCCGCGATCGACGAGGAGCGGGTCGCCGTCGAGGGTGGACCGACCGGTCCGGTGAACGTGCGGATCGTGAAGCCGCAGGGCGTGACCGGGCCGCTTCCGGTGGTCCTCTACATGCACGGCGGCGGCTGGGTGTTCGGCAACGCCCACACCCACGACCGGCTGGTCCGCGAGCTCGCCGTGGGTGCGGACGTCGCGGTGGTCTTCGTCGAGTACACGCCGTCGCCCGAGGCCCGCTACCCCGTCGCGATCGAGCAGGGCTACCGCGCCGCACAGTGGATCGGCACGGACGGCGCCGCGCACGGGCTCGACGCGAGCCGGCTGGCAGTGGCGGGCGACTCCGTGGGCGGCAACATGACCGCCGCCCTCACCCTGATGGCCAAGGAGCGCGGCGACGTCACGTTCGCCACGCAGCTGCTCTTCTACCCCGTGACCGACGCGAACTTCGACACCGAGTCCTACCGGCGGTTCGAGACCGGCTACTTCCTGCACCGCGAGGGCATGAAGTGGTTCTGGGACCAGTACACGACGGACGAGGCCGAGCGCGCGCAGATCACCGCCTCACCGCTGCGGGCGACTCCTGCGCAGCTCGCCGGGCTCCCGCCCGCGCTGGTGATCACGGACGAGGCGGACGTCCTCCGCGACGAGGGCGAGGCCTACGTCGACAAGCTGCGCGCCGCGGGCGTCGCGGTCACCTCGACGCGCTACCTGGGCATGGTCCACGACTTCATGATGCTGAACACCCTGCGGGGCAGCGGCGCGGCGACCTCGGCGATCGCCCAGGCCGTCGCCACCCTGAAGGCCGCGCTGCACTCCTGAGCGGTCCGCGGGTCCGGACGCGCCCTCGAGTTCGCCTCCGGGCCCTCGCTAGGGTCCCCACCCATGAGTACGGACCAGGCTCCGAACCCGCACGCGACGGCCGAGCAGGTCGAGGCCGCCTGGCGCGATCCCAAGCTGGCGAACGTGCTCTACCACGACTGGGAAGCGGGCACGTACGACGAGAAGTGGTCGATCAGCTACGACGAGCGCTGCATCGACTACGCGGCCGGCCGCTTCCGCCTGGCCACCGGCTGGGACGGCCGCCCCTACGGGCACGCGCTGGAACTGGGCTGCGGGACCGGGTTCTTCCTGCTCAACCTGATGCAGGCCGGCGTCGCGGAGAAGGGCTCGGTCACCGACCTCTCGCCGGGCATGGTGCAGGCCGCGCTGCGCAACGCCGAGCACCTCGGCCTCCCGGTCGACGGCACGGTGGCCGACGCCGAGACCATCCCGTACCCGGACGACACGTTCGACCTGGTCGTCGGGCACGCGGTGCTGCACCACATCCCGGACGTCGAGCAGGCGTTGCGCGAGGTGCTGCGGGTGCTGAAGCCGGGCGGGCGGTTCGTGTTCGCCGGCGAGCCCACCACGATCGGCGACGCCTACGCCCGCACGCTCTCCCGCTGGACCTGGAAGGCCGCCACCACGGTCACCAGGCTGGGCCCGCTGCAGGAGTGGCGACGCCCGCAGGCCGAGCTCGACGAGTCCAGCCGGGCCGCCGCCCTCGAGGCGGTCGTCGACGTCCACACCTTCGACCCGGCCGAGCTGGAGCGCATGGCCGAGCGCGCGGGCGCCCGCGAGGTCGGCGCCGTCACCGAGGAGCTCACCGCCGCGATGCTCGGCTGGCCCGTGCGGACCTTCGAGGCCGCCGTGCCCGCGGGCAAGCTGGGCTGGAACTGGGCGATGTTCGCCTACCACTCCTGGCAGCGGCTCTCGAAGCTCGACGCCGTGCTCGGCAAGGTGGTCCCGCGGGCGTGGTTCTACAACGCCCTGATCTCCGGCACCAAGCCTCGGTAGGACCACGGAGCCCCGGTAGGACCACGGAGCCCCGGTAGGACTACGGATCCGGGGCGGCCCGCGGATCGGCAGGCTGGACCGTGTGTTCCGCCCCGCTCCCGTTCCCGCCACACTGATCGACGTGGAACGCCCGCTCGAGCCGCTGTGGCGCGGCGTCGTCGTCTACCGCGTGCTCACGCTGGTGACCGTGGTCGGGGTGTCCGCCTTCCACATGACCGACTACGCCTCGCCGCTGGGCGCGGGGCTGGTGCTCGCGGCGATGATGGTGTGGACGGCGGTCCTCGCCCGTGGCTGGCTCGTCGGCGCGGACGAGCGGCGCGGTCCGCTCGCGCTCGCCGACCTCGCCGTCAGCGCGGGGATCATGCTCACGACCCCGCTGATCGTCACCGACGCCCAGCTCGACGCCTCGGCCCCGGGCATGGGTTCGATCTGGACCTCCGGCGCGGTGCTCGCCTGCGCTGTCGCGTACCGGATCCCGGGCGGCGTGGCCGCCGCGGCGGTGATCTCCGCGGCGCTGGTGCTCGCCAAGTCCCGGGCCACCCTGACCGAGCTCAACGACATCCAGATCCTCGTGCTCGCCGGGCTCACCGTCGGGTACGCCTCGCTCGTGCTGCGCCGGGCCGCCGAACGGGTGCGCCGGGCCGTCGCCGAGGAGGCCGCCGCGGCGGAGCGGGAGCGGCTGGCCCGCGCGGTGCACGACGGCGTGCTGCAGGTCCTCGCGCACGTCGGGCGCCGCGGGGCGGAGCTCGGCGGTGCCGCGGCCGAGCTCGGCACCCTCGCGGGGGAGCAGGAGGTCGCCCTGCGGACGCTGCTGACCAGCGGCAACGCGCAGGTCGACGCCGAGGGGCGGCGTGACCTCGCGGCCACGCTGCGCGCGCTGGCGTCGGGCCGGGTGACCGTGTCGGCGCCCGCGCACCCGATCGAACTGCCGGCCGGCACGGTCGGGGAGCTCGACGCCGTGGTCCGCGCCGCGCTGGCCAACGTCGAGCGGCACGTCGGCGCCGACGCTCCGGCCTGGGTCCTCGTCGAGGAGCTCGACGGCGCGATCGAGATCAGCGTGCGCGACGACGGCCCCGGCATCCCCGCCGGCCGGCTCGCGGAGGCGGAGGAGCAGGGCCGGCTCGGGGTGGCGCGCTCGATGCGCGGCCGCGTCGAGGAGCTCGGCGGCACCCTCGGCCTCGACACCGGGCCCGGCCGCGGCACCGAGTGGACGATCCGGATCCCCGCCGGGGCGGGCCGGCGCAGGGAGAGCGTGTGAGCGTGACCGTCATGGTGGTCGACGACCACCCCATCTGGCGCGAGGGCGTGGCCCGCGACCTCGGCGAACGCGGCCTGGAGGTGGTGGCAACCGCGCCCGACGCCGGCGCCGCCGTCCGGATCGCCCCCGCCGTCCGGCCGCAGGTCGTGCTCATGGACCTCAACCTCGGCGAGACGTCCGGGGTCGACGCGATCGCCGGGATCGTCGAGAAGCTCCCGGACACCAAGGTGCTGGTGCTCTCGGCCAGCGGCGAGCACGCCGACGTGCTGGAGGCGCTCAAGGCCGGTGCCACCGGTTACCTGGTCAAGTCGGCGAGCGCCGAGGAGCTGGTCGACGCGGTGTGCCGCACCGCCGAGGGCGTCCCGGTCTTCACGCCCGGGCTCGCGGGGCTGGTGCTCGGCGAGTACCGCCGCCTCGCCCAGCGGCCGGCGGGGGAGCCCGCGGCGCCGGCGCTGACCGACCGCGAGACCGAGGTGCTGCGGCTGGTCGCGAAGGGCCTCACCGCGAAGCAGATCGGGGAGCGGCTGGTGGTCTCGCACCGGACCGTCGAGAGCCACGTGCAGAACACGCTGCGCAAGCTGCAGCTGCACAACCGCTCGCAGCTCGTCCGCTACGCCATCGAGCAGGGGCTCGCTGACGACTGAGCCGATCAGGCCAGCCCGTGCTCGATCGCGTACCGGACCAGCGCGGCCCGCCCCGGGACGTCGAACTTCCGCAGGGTCCGCTGGATGTGGTTCTCCACCGTCCGCGGCGAGAGCACGAGCCGGGTCGCGATCTGCCGCGCCGTGAGCCCCTCGACCACCAGCCGCAGCACCTCGGACTCCCGCTCGGTGAGCCGGGGTGTCGCCGCGCCCACCGCCGTGGCGGCCGCGTCGAGGGCCCGTTCGGCCAGCCCCTCGCCGAAGGCCGGTCCGCCGGCGGCCGCCGCTCGGAGGACCTCGGCCAGGGCCGGGTCGTCGCGCCGGACGTAACCGGTCGCCCCCGCCCGGACGACGTCGAGCACGAGCTCCGGCCCCGCACCCGTCCCGACGACGGGGAGCTCCGGCAGCTCCGCGGCGAGCGTCTCGACGGCGTGCAGGGCGGCGGGTCCGGCGTCGGCGTCGACCAGCACGACCTGCGGCCGGTGCGCCCGGGCCGCGGCGAGGGCGTCGGCGGGCGGGACGGCGGCGCGCACCGCGACCCCGGGGACGGGCAGCTCCCCGACGACGAGTACCGCCAGCTCCACCCCGGCCCCCTTCCCTGAGAAGAGGATCATGCCGAGCCGACTCCGGCCCAGGGAGTGCCGGAGGTCCGAAATCACCGTTTCGGAGCAGGACCGCCGGGTGGTCAGTCCTTCAGCCGCGCCGCGATGTCGGCGAGCACGGCCTCGACGTCCGCGTCGAGGGACACCGCGACCGGCGGCCCGGGCGCGTCCGGCCGGCCGTCGGGCACGACGAGCCCGCGCGCCGGCCCGAGATCGCACGCCACGAGCAGCGGCATCGGCGTGGTGTGCAGGATGCCGGGCCGGATCGCCTCCATCAGCGCCACGGCGTCGTGCAGGGCGACGACGTCGCGGCCGTAGTGCTCGCGGAAGGCGATCCGGTAGGCCGCGATCACGTCGGCGAGCACCGCCCCGGTGGGTCCGCCCGCAGCGAGCCCGGCGACCCAGTCGGCGCCGGCGGCGCAGCGCAGCGCGAGGTCCAGCGGCACCAGCGTGACGGGCACCTCGGGCTGGGTGAGGACGCGGTGGGCGGCCTCGGGGTCGGCGTAGACGTTGAACTCCGCGGCGCCCGCGGTGTTGCCGCCGCGCAACGAGCCGCCCATGATCACGAACCGGCCGATCCGGTCGGCCAGCTCGGGATGGGCGGCGAGCAGCACGGCGCAGTTGGTGAGCGGGCCGATCGCGGCGATCGTGACCGGCTCGGTGGCGGTGCGCAGCACGTCGGCCATCAGCTCGACGGCCGGGCGCGGGTCGAGCGGGATCCCGTCCGGCAGCGTCTCCGCGCGGCCGCCGAGGCCGTCCGCGCCGTGCCAGCGGGCGGCGCGCTCGAGCTGCGGGTGCACGAGCGGGCGGGCCGCGCCGCGGGCGACGGGGACGTCCGGCCGCCCGGCCAGCGCGACGAGCCGCTGCGCGTTGGGCAGGGTGTGCTCGAGGCCGACGTTGCCGAAGGTGGCCGTGACCGCGCGGACGTCGAGCTCCGGGCTGCGCAGCGCGAGGACGAGGGCCACGGCGTCGTCCACGCCCGGGTCGGTGTCGAGGATCAGCGGCGTCGGCACCCCACGACCCTATTCGCTGCGGGTCGGTTCGCTCTCGTCCTCGCGGTCGAGCTCACGGGCGGCGGCGTCGGTGGCACCGGAGTCGTTCCGGTCGCTCGTGGTGCGAGGGTTGCCCTCGTGGTCGTAGTCGCCGCGGGCGGTGCCCGCGCCGCCGCCGGTCAGCGCGGAGTCCGCGCCCTCGTCGCCGGGGGCGTCGCCGGTGCGCTCGGTCATGGGACCTCCGTCTGCTCGTGTCCGTGATCGGTGTCGGTGGGTCTGCTTCCCCGGACCGGTCGCCGGGCAAACGCGGGCGCCGGTTTAGGGTCGGCCATGACCTCGATGTGGGGCGCCCCGATCCGGGAGCGCTGGGCGCGTCGGCGCCGCGACCCGGAGCAGGTCCGCTTCCTCACCGTGGCCTCATTGCGCTGGGTGCTGCGGCACCGCGCCTGGACGCCCTGGTACCTGGTCCGCTACTGGCGGCTGCTGCGCTTCCGCGCGGCGAACCCGCACGTCGTGCTGCGCGGCATGGTGTTCCTCGGGCGCGACGTCGAGATCGTCGCCCGGCCCGGGTACGGGCGGCTGGAGATCGGCCGCTGGGTGCACATCGGCGACGGCAACTCGCTGCGCTGCCACGAGGGTTCGATGCGGATCGGGGACAAGGTGGTCCTCGGCCGCAACAACACGCTGAACTGCTACCTCGACGTCGAGATCGGGGCCGCGTCGATCGTGGCGGACTGGGTCTACGTGACCGACTTCGACCACCGCACCGAGGACGTCCACGTCCCGATCAAGGACCAGGGCATCGTCAAGGCGCCGGTCCGGATCGGGCCGGACACCTGGATCGGGGTGAAGGTCTCGGTGCTGCGCGGCTCGCGGATCGGCCGCGGCAGCGTGCTCGGCGCGCACGCGGTGGTGCGCGGGGACATCCCGGAGTACTCGATCGCGGTGGGCACCCCCGCGCGCGTCGTCCGGAACCGGGTGGAGGACTACGAGGCCGCGGCGGCCGAGCGGGCCGCGGTCGCGGACATGGCCCGCAAGCAGCGCGCGGCGGTGGAGCGGCGGCTCAACCGGGCGTGAGGACGTTGCCCGACGGGATCTTGGGCCGCGGGAGCTCCTGCGGACCGCCGTGGGGCGCCGCCGCATAGACCTCGGCCGTGCGGGCGGCGATGCCGCGCCACGAGAAGTCGGTGCGCAGCCGGGCCCGCGCCGCGCGGGCCCGCCGGAACGCGGCCCGGGGGTCGGCGAGCGCCCGGTCGACGGCGGCGGCGAGGGCCGGGACGTCGCCGGGCGGGAAGGACCAGCCCGTCTCGCCCTCCACGACGAGCTCGCCGAGCCCGCCCGCGGTCGAGGCCACCAGCGTGGCCCCTGCCGCCGCGGCCTCCAGCGCCACGATCCCGAACGGCTCGTACCGGCTGGGCAGCACCACGGCGTCGGCCGCGGCGAGCAGGGCGGCCAGGTCGCCGTCGGGCAGGTGCCCGGTGAAGGTCGCCGCGCGGCCCACCCGGTGCCGCCGCGCCTCGGACCGCAGGAGGTCCCGCTGGGTGCCGGTGCCCGCGACCAGCAGTCGGGCCCCGGGGTGCCGGCGGCGGATCCGCGGCAGCGCGGCGAGCAGATCCTGCACGCCCTTCTCGTACTCCAGGCGCCCGACGAACAGCAGCAGCGGCGCGTCGCCGGGGGCGTACCGGTCCCGCACGGCCGCCGCGCGCTCGCGGCCGACCCGCCAGCCCCGGGCGTCGATGCCGTTGTGGACCACGTGGATCGCGTCGGGGTCGAGGTCGAAGAGCTGGGCGGCCTCGGCCCGCATCGCCGCGGAGCAGGTGACGACGGCGTCCGCCCGGTTCGCGAGCGCCCACTCCACCGAGTGCACCTGCCGGTTGAGCGGGGCGGACAGCCAGCCCGCGTGCCGGCCCGCCTCGGTGGCGTGCACGGTGGCGACGAGGGGCGCGCCCAGGACGTCGGCCAGCGTGGTGGCGGGATGGGCGACGAGCCAGTCGTGCGCGTGCACGACGTCCGGCCGCCAGTCGCCGAGCCGGGTCAGCGCGGTGCGGACGAGCGTGTGGCCCATGGCGAGCGTCCAGGCCACCATGTCGCGCCCGAACTCCAGGTGCGCGGGGTCCTCGGCGGCGCGCAGCACGCGGATGCCACGGGTGCGCCGGTCGGTGGTGGGGTGGGTGCCCGCGTCCGTCCCCGCCGGCTGCCGGGTGAGGACGACGACCTCGTGCCCGGCCGCGGCGAGCTCGCGGGCCAGCGCGTGCACGTGCCGGCCCAGCCCGCCGACCACGACCGGCGGGTACTCCCACGACACCAGCAGCACGCGCATCGCGCCTGATCCTGGCAGGCCGTCGCCCGATGGTTACCGCCGGGTAGGGAACGCGTGACCCGCCGGTCGCCCGGTCGTCACGGCTACGGTGGCCCTCGCACGCCGGAGGGACCGGAGGGGTGGATGCGGGGACTCAGGGGAGCGCCGGCGGTGCTCCTCGTCGCCTGTGTCGCCGCCTGTGTCGCCGGTTGTGCCACCTCGCCCCCGGCGACCGCGCCTCCTGCCCGGCCCACCCCGACCGAGGCCGCCGCCGTCGGGGCGTTGTTCGACGGGCCCGCGACCGACCTCGGCGACCACTACTGCAGCGGCTCCGTGGTCGACAGCCCGGCCGGCGCCCTCGTGCTCACCGCGGCGCACTGCGTGGCCGCCGGCGACGGCACCCCCGCGCGCACCGGCATGTCGTTCGTCCCCGGCTACCACGACGGAGTCCGGCCCCACGGCGTGTGGACCGTGGCGAGCGCCGCGGTGGACCCGCAGTTCCTCGCCGACGGCGATCCCGACTTCGACGTCGCCTTCCTGACCGTGCAGCCCGCCGAGGGGGCCGGTCCGGTCCAGGACGTCACCGGCGGATTCCCGATCGCCTTCGACCCCGGCGCGGGCGACGACGTCCGGGCGATCGGCTACCCGGACGAGGACGCCGGCCCGATCGTCCGCTCCGGCGTCACGCAGCGGTTCTCGCCGACCCAGCTCGTGCTGCCCGCACCGGGGCTGGAGGACGGGACCAGCGGCGGGCCCTGGTTGCGCGCGAGCCCGGACGGGCCCGAGATCGTCGGCCTGACCGGCGGGTACGAGCAGGGCGGCTACTCCTTCGACACCTCGTACTCGACCTACCTGGCAGGGTCCTTCGCGGCGCTGCGGGACCAGGCGGCGCAGGGCTGACTCAGACCCGCAGCCGGCGGGCGTCGACGTGCCCGAACGGCGCCCGCTCCCAGCCCGCGAGGAGGGCGGCGGCGTCCTCGCGCCGGCCCTCGTCGAGCAGGCGGGCGAGGGCGAACACCCGGTCCGCGTGCCGGTGGGCGCGCTCGCGGGCGTAGTCGACCGTCGACCCGGTGGTGACCATGAACGCCCAGTCGCTGGAGAGGGCGAGCAGGGCCTGGTCGGCGAGCGCGTCGAGCAGCGGGTCGCGGGCGAAGGACCGCCCCTTGCCGACGGCGGTGAGGAGCGCCTCCTGCACCCGGCTGTTCAGCTCGACGAGGTCCGTGACCGCCTCGCCCGCCCACACCCGCCAGTCCTTGCCCGAGCCCCACGACGACGGCGGCAGGTCCAGCGGCTCCCCGACCAGGCCCGGGTCGGCCAGCGCGCCGCGCAGCGTCGTCACCCGCACCCCGGCCTCGGGCAGCGCCCGCAGCACCGCCTCCAGCCAGGCCGGGCCCTCGTGCCACCAGTGCCCGAACAGCTCGGTGTCGAACGCCGCCACGGTCAGCGCCGGCCGGCCGTGCCTCTCCCGCAGCGCGTCGAGCCGGGCACCGACGGTCGCGACGAAGTCCGCCGCGTCCCGCTCCACCTGCGCCGCAGCGCGGGCGGGGGAGTACGGCGCCTTCTCGTGCGGCGGCACGTCGGGGCCGGTGACCCGGGCGGGCTTGAGGCCCGACGCGTGGTCGTAGGTGTGGAAGTCGCGGTGGTCGCGGTGCCCCGGGTAGCCCTTGCGCGGTGACCAGACGCGGTAGGTGACCTCGAGGTCGCGGCCGACGCAGAGGACGTCGGACGCCCCGACCGGGTGGGCGAAGGCCGTCTCGCCGTGCAGCGCGGGTCCGTCGACGAGGACGTGGGTCACCCCCGCGGCGCCGTACTCCTGCTCCATCCCCGGTGCGAAGCCGCACTCCGGGGCCCAGATCCCGGCGGGCGGGGCGCCGGTCCGCCACCGGGCGTCGGACAGGCCCGCCTCGAGGGCGAACTCGCGGACGCGGGGATCGAGCAGCGGGCCGAACGGGTGCGTGGCGGGCCCCCCCAGGAGCTCGACGGCGCCCTCGAGGGACCGGAACACGGGCGAGCCACCGTGCCGCCAGTGCGTCTCGAACTCCGCGAGGGCCGCCGCCGCCCGGCGGTGCTCGTAGGCGGCCAGCTCCGGGAGCCGGGGCGCGGCCTCGTGCGCCCGCAGCTGCCAGGTGGCCAGCCAGGTGTGCACGCCCCGCAGGCAGTGCGGGTCGTCGAGCTGGGCGGCGAGGACGGGCGTGACGCCGAGGGTCAGCAGGTCGCGACGGCCCTCCGCGGCGAGCCGGCGCAGCACGTCGGTCAGCGGGAGGTAGGCCTGCGCCCACGCCTGGTACAGCCACTCCTCGCCGACCGGCCACCGGCCGTGGTGCGCGAGCCAGGGCAGGTGGCTGTGCAGGACCAGGCAGAAGGTGCCCCTCACGGGCGGCTCGCCGTCACCAGCAGGTCGAGGCTCGCGTCGAGGTCGTCCGGGGTGAGGAGGAAGTCGTCCACGGTCACGGACCCGACGTCGGCGAGCAGGTCCGCCGGCCAGGTCCCGCCGGCGACCGCGACGGCCACCTGGGCGTCGACCAGCGAGCCGCCGTGGCGGGCGTCGAGCTCCCGCAGCCGCGGGCCGTGGTGCAGGCCGAGCAGCTCGACGTCCGTGAACCCGGCCTCTGTCACCAGCTCGGCCAGCTCCCCGGGGGCCAGCTCGCGGGTGTGGAAGGGATTGAGCGGGGTGTCGCGGCCGGGGGAGAAGGTGAGCCGGTTCGGCGTGGACACCATGAGCCGCCCGCCGGGCCGCAGCACGCGGAGGCACTCGCGCAGGAACAGCCCCTGGTCCCACAGGTGCTCGATGACCTGCAGCGACACCACGGCGTCGAGCCGCGCGTCGGGCACGGGCAGGGCGACGAGATTGGCCCGCGCGATCCCGACGCGGGGGTAGCGCCGGGTGACGTGCGTGGCCGTCACCGCGTCGTAGTCGAGCCCGAGGACCCGCTCGGCGACGCCCGCGAGCAGGTCCGCGCCGTAGCCCTCGCCGCAGCCCGCCTCCAGCACCGCCGCGCCCCCGCACTGCGGGAGCAGCGCCGCGTAGACGACCTCGTGCCGGCGGAACCAGTAGTTCTCCTCCGGGATGCCGGGCACGGTCCGCTCGCCGGTCAGCGGGAGGGACGAGGTGCTCACGGGGCCTCCGGTCGGTCGGGGCGGACGGTCCCGACGACGAAACCATGCGGGCGCCGGTGCTCCGCCGCCGGGCCCGGCACGAGTCAGGCCGTGCGGGGGTCGGGACCGGGGGCGTTCGACACGGTGACCACGCCGCCGACCGACTCGTTCAGCCAGGCCAGGAGCGTGTGGTCGTCGAGCGTGAGGGGAACCTCGGGGCCGCCCCAGCCGAGCCGGGTGACGGGGCGGTGGGCGAGGGCGTCGTCGAGGAGGAGGGCGAGGCCGTCGGTCAGCAGGACGGTGACGCCCTCGTGCGTGATCTCGCGGGTGCCCTCCTCGGGGGCGCCGGCGGCCAGGTCGGAGCCGGTCCGCACGACGTACCCCTGACCCGTGCGGTCGTCGAAGCCCGTCACCAGCACGCGCGCACCCCCGTCCGCCGGCGCGGCGCCGGCCGGCACGGGGATCCTAGGGCGGGTGGGCCGGCGCGGAGGTGGACATGCCCCGTCCCCCGACGCGGGGAATGTCACTCCGCGGGCGCCGAACCCCTGCTGGTGAGGGGCTGGTGAGCAGGCTCACCCCGGGTGCCGTTTGCTGTTCGGATACCGCACGGTAACAATCGGGCCCAGGTCAGACGGCATGCCGCGGCCCCTGAGGGCCCCGATCCACGGGGTTCCGCGGGCGGCGCGGAGCCGGCGGACCGGTGGTCCGGGCGGTGTCGTGCCGGCCGCGGACGGAGCCGGCGAACCCGGCGTCACCCGCCCGCGTCGCGACGGCGCACGCAGCCGGGATCGGCGCTAGGTTCGCACGCAGGTTTTGGCAGGCGAGAAGCCGTGGCACCCCCTCGCAGGAGCGGGGGCGGCCGCCGCGCAACCGGCAGGAGGTCGAAGAGGTCCGATGAACATCGTCGTGCTGGTCAAGCAGGTGCCGGACACCTACTCCGAGCGGAAACTGTCCTCGGGCGACCA
>NZ_JBEZDN010000175.1:0-13637 GCF_040648315.1 Pseudonocardia sp. NPDC049154 | reverse complement strand
CGTTCCAGCTGATCCCGGTCTTGAGCACGAACACGATCCCGGCCAGCGCGGCCCGGTCCGCGACCCGCGGCCGGCCCGTCCGCCCCCGCTTCGGTGGGCGCGGCTTCGGCAGCAGCGGCTCCACCAAGGCCCACAGCTCGTCGCTGACCAATCGCTCGACACAAGATCGCCTCGCCAGCGCCAAACATGATCAGCAACCAGCGTGGCTCCACACAGGACCAACACGCCGACTTCTGAAACGACATCTTATGATCGCCCGGTGATGCTGCGCTGCACCGGCAAGCTACTGTCGCTGCTGCGGCTGCGACCCGCTGTTGCCGAGGCGAGCCCGGCTGATTGGTATGCGAACCTGCTGTGGGTCGACGGTCGCAAGTGCCTGCTGCTGACCCACGCCAGAACGGTCTTCTCGGTGTTCGTATCGGACGTAGCTGCTGCCGAGCTGCGCCCGCCCGGCCTGTTCGTCGTCACCGCGATCGCCGCGGCGTTGCGGTCCGAGGCGCTCCCTCGCGACGCACTCGGCGAGCTCGACGAACGCGAGGTGACCGTCGCGAGGACCCTGGACCGCCGTGTGTTGGGCACGATGAACGATCACGCCGTGATGGCGCAACACGTCGTCGCCGCCGCGGGCGGGCTTTCCCACTGCGACGTCGAGTCGCTCAATCATCAGCTGCATCGCACTATCAATAGCCTCACTGGCCACACCCCGCCAATCGAGCTGATCACACGGCACAGTAAGATCGAACTGTGTCGTGTTCAGGTTGAGCCGGACGGCTCGATCTAGCTGCTCACCCGGCGTCCACAGCGGCCGGCTCTGCAGGAGCCTTCTTCGCCCGCCTGCGGGTCGTCCCGTCCTGACCCTTCGCCGCCTTCCGCAGCGCGGCGAGACTCTGCCCGGCAAGAGCCTTGGAAGCCACCGAATCACCGATCTGTCGCGGGGTCATCCGCCCACGGCCGGTCGGTGACAGATAGACCTGGCCATCTGGTCCCTCGCGGTACTCCAGAGAGGAAGCAACTCGTTGGAACCGCGTGCGGCCACCCCGCCGCCGGCCTTCCCACTTCTCGACCTTCACCGCGAGCTCGCAGCAGGTACAGGTCAGCCGGCGGACGAAGAGCCCGTCGTCGTCGACCTCGGTGAAGTGGATACCGGCTTGCCGGATGGTCGGAAAAAGGTGCCGCCCGCGTTCCCGGCACGCCAGCACCTCGTCGGAGACTCGGTCGACGTACAGGTCGACATCCTCATCGGACGCTCGTACGTAGCCCGTGTCCTGCTGCTGCTCGCCCTGGATCGACTTCGGCAGCTCGGTCACGTTCTCGGCCACCATTACTCCTTCACGGTCGCGTTTAGTGCCGTTCACGGTAGCTGCACGGCGTGCAAGAACGGCGACAAGGAGCTCATGCGTATCTCTAGCCGCCCCCGCTGCTAGAGCCCGAGCATCGTAGCCGCATTGTCCTCCCAGACCTGGTGGATCCGCACGTAGGTACCCACTGACGCGAGAGAGCGATGTCGGGTCTGATGGGCGATGGCCCGGTCGGACGCACCGCGCAGGTGGGCGTAGGTGACGAATCCCGCACGCAGCGAGTGCGCCGACCAGGGGCCACCACCGAGTCCGGCGCGGGCAACAGCACGCTGCACGAGGACGTTGATCGACTCCGGGTTCAGCGCTTTGGCTCCGGCCCGATTGGCCGTGGTGACCTTGCGCAGGACCGGTCCCTCGACGATTCCGGCCGTGCGGAGCCAGGTGTCGAGGGCAGCGATAGGACAGCGTTCCGGACGGCTGGCACGAGGAAGAACCACGAGCTCGCGCTCGATGCCGGTCTGGTTAGTCTTCGACCGGGCAATGGTGAGGACGAGGCCGCGGTCATGATCGGCGATCTGGTCGACTGTCAACGCGGCGAGTTCGCTGCGACGTAACGCGGCAAAGAACCCGACCAGGAGCAGAGCGCGATCCCGCAAACCCGCGAGATCTGGCTCGAGGGCACCCGTGGCAGCACCGCGGGTGCTGGGGCACGCGGCTACGGCGTCGAACAGCTCGGGGGGCATCAGGGGGGCGGCCTGCTCGGGTGGGGCGCCATGGGTGCGGCGGATGCCCTCCCAGACCGCGAGCACGCGAGCCGTAGCGGTTGGATCAGCATGGTCGGCGAGCTGGTGAGCGAACCGGATCGCCGACAGCCGTCGGCTGAGCGTGCCGATCCTGGCGCCGCGGGCGGCAAGGGCAACGAGATAGCCGGCGAGGGCGTCGGGCCCGGCCGGCATGGGGCTGACTTGGCGCTGGCGGCACCAGCGGGTGAAGTCAGCCCAGTCGCCGCGGTAGCCGCGCAGCGTGTTCGGTGCTCGGGCGGCAGCAACGTAGCTGGCCTCGTCGAGGGTGAGCGGCAGATCGCCGGCGAGCTCAAGCGAGGGCGACGTGGCGTGGTCCCGCGCTGGCGGGGAAGGCGACGCGTGCGCTCCTGCCTCCTGTGTGTCTCTGTCACCAGCTCGCTCACAGTGACCGCGGTCTTGTGGCGTGCCACCTGCCACAGGGCGACTCGGGCCGGTTGCAGTAGGAAACCCGTGCTGCGGAGCCGGAAGATCAGACACGCGAGCACGGTAACCGGCACCACCGACAGAACTGATCACGAAACTCGTCACCGGCAGAGCGCCAATTGTCGTTGAAGGCTCCCTCGACAAATCGGTGCATAGGCTGGGATCGCCCCATGACCGCACACGCCTGCGGCTGCGCGCGTCTGCCGTCACCAGCGCTTCACGCAGAAGCTGCCGATCACGCGGCGGTAATCGGGGCGGGCGCCATCGCGTATCGCTGGCGCGTTGACGATGGGTTCGACGCAGCGCGTGCGTCCGATCTTCGCGAGCAGTCACTGCCGACTGACGTCGGCGCCCACCGCTATCTATGTAGCACTGGGCGCTATGCTGGTAGCCATGGGCGAGGTCATCAAGCAGTCCCAGCTACGCAACGACAATGCCGAGGTAATGCGGCGAGTCGCAGCGGGGGAGTCCTTCACGATCACAGTCAACGGGCAGCCGGTCGCAGACCTCGTCCCGCACCAGCGGGTCCAGCTCAGACGGGCCATCCCGGCAGAGGAATTGGATGCCTTGATGGCCGACCTTCCCCCGATGGACGTGGACTCCTGGAAGCAGGAACGAGATGACCTCGACCAGGAGGCGCACGACCCGCACGGATCGGACGCATCCTCGTGATGCATGACGGCGTGGTGCTCGCCGATACCTCCGTCTGGATTCAGCCTCCACATGAAGGCTTCGCCCGCTACGCGCGAGAAGTGGCCGTCAGCGTGATCACGGTGGCCGAACTACAGCACGGCCTGTTCACCGCGCCCACCCCCATCGAGGAGCTGAACCGTCGAAGGCGCCTGCAGCTGCTCCTCGACCACTACGAGGTCATCAATCTCGACATCGCCACGACCGAGGTCTACGGCGTGCTGGCCCGCATGGTCACCCAGCAGGCCGGGCGCAAGGTCCGATCGCGCGCGATGGACCTGCTTATCGCCGCGACAGCAGCGCGTCACGGAATGCCCCTCCTCACCCGCAACGCTGCCGATCTGACCGGAACCGAGCAGGCGGTCATCGTCGTGCCGGTGACCTAGCTGTAGCGAGCCGGTCATTGTTGGTGCTCAAACGGCGTATCGTTTGGCGGGGACATTCCTGGCCGACGGGCACCAGCCTCTTGACGAGGACGTGCGGCATTCCATCCGGGGCCTGTCGCGCCTACCAGGAACAACGCCCGCGTCGAATCCGTCGCCAGCCGGGCAGCCGTTAGCCGTCGGCTACACACGACCGTCGGCTACACGCGATTCGTTGCCTCATCCCGGCTAACGCGCCTCTGAACTGGCTTGGATGGGCGGTCGAAAGTTCCTGCTCGGCGTCCGACCGCTCGGGTGTAAAGCGCGCAGCACTCCTCTCTCAGTCCTCCTACCAGCGACAACGCTAGCGCGTAAAGCCTCTCCAACCCTCCGGCAGCACCATCCAACGGAATCTCGTGTCATGAATGGTGTCATGCCGACGGCTCGAATCACCCGCCGGAAGTTGTTTGCTGCTTGTAGCTCGTACGACCTTCGCACAGATGAGCGGTCAAAGCTCCCGCACGATCACTCGCCCGCTTCCGGTCCTCGGGAACGAGGTATGCTCCCGGATCTCGTCCGGGACACCACGGCGGCCAACGTGCTCGCGACACCAGGCGCGAAAGCTCCTCTCCTCGTAGCCCGCAGCCAGGATCACGTGCGCGAGGAGGACCGCGTCGAGGGTCTCGTCGGAACGGGCCGTGGCGGCGACGTCGCGGACAAGCGGGCAGGCCCGGAGATTGCCAGCGACTAGATCGAGGCGTTCTCCCCGCTGCGTCGGATGTGCATGCCTCGGCCGCGGAACTCGAACCGGCCGTACGGATGCCGGACCGTGACGTCTCCGGCGTAGCCCGCCGCGGCCGACCGTCGGGCCGGGGTGAACCGCCGGGTGTCGGCGGCCAAGGCGCGGCGAAGCGCCCTGCGCATGTGCGGGCGACCATCGAGGCGATCGTGGCACCGGCGCGGCCAGGTCGGTCCGTTCAGCGTCGAACGTCGACTGCCGCGAAGTCCCGAGCTAGGTCCGCTCGCGACGGTAACGCCTCCCAGTCTCCAGGCACGGTGCACATCAACGCTCCGGCCCGTGCGGCTGTCCGAAGTCGTTGCGGGACCTCGGTTCCGGCGACGCGCTCGGCGAGGTAGGCACCGACGAAGGCGTCGCCGGCTCCCACCGGGTCCACGACCGTGACCGGGAACGCCTCCTGCCGATGCACCCGCCCGCAGACCAGGGCCAGAGCCCCGGCCTCGCCGAGCTTGATCACCACCTCCGACGGGCCGAGGTCCGCGAGACCGGAGGCGAGTTCCGCGGGATCGGCGGTCCCCGTCCCCAGAACAAGACCGGCCTCGCCGTCGCCCGCGAACACGACGTCCGCGGAGGCGGCGAGGGCCCGCAGGACCGGCGCGGCCTCGGCGTCGGACCAGAGCGTGGAGCGGTGGTTGACGTCGAACGACACCGTGACCCCGGCCTCCCGCGCGACCGCGACGGCGTGCTCCACGGCCTTGGCGGGCGCGTCCCCGAGGGCGGGGGTGATCCCGGTGACGTGCAGCAGCGTGGCTCCGGCGATCACCTCGTCGTCCACGTCGGACGGGCTGAGCCGCGCCCCCGCGCCCCGGTGGCGGTAGTACCAGACGCGCACCCCGCCCCCGGGCGGGCGTTCCTTGAGCATCAGCCCGGTCGGCGCGCCGGGATCGCGCACGGCGTGCACGTCCACGCCCTCCGCGCGCAGCTCGCGGACCACCCGGTCCCCGAGCGAGTCCGCCCCGATCCTGCCGATCCAGATCACCGGCGTGCCCAGCCGCGCGAGGGCAATGGCGACGTTGCTCTCCGCGCCGCCGATGCCCAGCCGCATGGTCGAGACGTGCTGCAGGTGCCCGACGGTGTCCGCGGCCAGCAGCCCCATCGTCTCCCCGAGCGTCACCACACTCATGAACCGGTCTCCCGCCGCGCCCCCGCCAGGGCCCGCGCCGCGCGGTCGGCCAGGGCGCCGAGGTCCCCGCCGCGCAGGGCGTCACCGGACAGCGAACCGCCGAGCCCGACGGCGAGCGCGCCGGCCCGGATCCAGGTGCCGACGTCGTCGACCCCGATGCCGCCGGTCGGCATGATCGCGAGCTCGGGAAGCGGCTCGCGGACGGCCTTCAGGTGCGCGGGGCCGACGGTGCCCGCCGGGAAGAGCTTCACGGCCGAGGCGCCGGCGTCCCAGACGGTGATCAGCTCGGTCGGGGTGATCCCTGCCGGGTAGGCGGGAACCCCGGCCGCCACGCACTCGGCCACCATCGCAAGGTCCAGCACCGGGCTGACCAGAAACGCGGCGCCCGCCTCGAGCGCTCGACGGGCGGCCTCGGCGCCACGAACGCTGCCGAGGCCGACGTCCGCCGAGTCGCCGAACTCCGCGCGCAGCAGCCGCAGCGAGTCCAGCGCGCCGGGGGTGGTCATGGTCAGCTCGAGGCAGACCAGGCCCTCCCCCACCAGCGTCCGGGCCGCGGGGAGCAGGTACTCGGGCGAGTCGGCCCGCAGCACCGCAACGACGCCGGTGCGGCGCAGCGCCTCGCTCGGGGCGACCCGGTCTGCGTCGTTCCTCGTGGCAGACAGGGTCATCGGGCGTCCTCGGCGACGGTGAGATCGCGGTCGCGGGTCTCCGGCGCGAACCGCGCGGCGATCAGGCTGAGGATCATGATCAGCATCATGTAGGCCGCCACCGGGACCCAGGACCCGGAGAAGGCGCTGACGAGCGCGGCGCAGATGAGCGGGGCGACGCCGCCGCCGAGCACCGACGCGAATTCGCGGCCGAGGGTGACACCGGCGTACCGGTAGCGGTTGCCGAACAGCTCCGGGAAGTAGGACATCGTGACGCCGGTGGCGCCCTGGCAGGCCAGGATGAACCCGACGATGATCGTCACGACGATCGCGACGTGCGAGCCGGTGTTCAGCGCGATGAACGACGGGCCGGGCAGTAGGACCAGCGCGGAGAGGATCGCGGTGTAGACGGGCTTGCGGCCGAACCGGTCCGACAGCGCCCCGAACCCGACGGCCGCGATGCCGCCGCAGATCGCGCCGACGAGCAGCACCTTCGGCACGAACGCCTTGTCCACCCCGACGCTCGACACCAGGTAGGAGGCCATGAACACCTGGTAGGTGTAGGACTGCGAGCTGACCCCGATGGTCATCAGCGTGACCAGGACCAGCGGACGCCGGCCGTGACGGAAGGTCTCGGCGACGGGCTTGCGGGGTTCGGCGTGCTGCTCCTTGAGCTCCTGGAAGACCGGGCTCTCGTTCAGCCGCCGCCGGATGATCAGGGCGGCGACCGTCACGAGGAGGCTGGACAGGAAGACCAGCCGCCAGCCCCAGCTCATGAGGTCGTCGTCCGGCAGCAGCTGGGCGAGGATCCAGGCGACGGCGCCGAGCGCGGTGCCCAACGCGGCGCCGGTCATTACCAGCGAGGCGAACCGGCCGCGGCGGCCGATTCCGGCGGTCTCGGTGAGCAGGGTCGCGCCGCCGGACTGCTCCGCGCCTGCGCCGAAGCCCTGCAGGAACCGGCAGGCGACCAGCAGGACCGGGGCGAGGATGCCGACCTGGGCGTAGGTGGGCAGCAGCCCGATCGCCAGCGTCGAGCCGCCCATCAGCAGCAGCGTCGCGACCAACACCCACTTGCGGCCGAGCCGGTCGCCGAACCGGGAGAAGAACAGCCCACCGAGCGGACGGGCCGCGAAGCCGACGGCGTAGGCGCTGAAGCTGGCGAGAATGCCCGCCGCCGGGGAGATGTTCGGGAAGAACAGGTTCGAGAAGATCAGCGCCGACGCCGTGCCGTAGATGACGAAGTCGTACTGCTCCAGGGTGGTGCCGACCAGCCCGGCCCAGGCGGCCCGACGGAGGGCCTTCGGATCAACGCTCGGCTGCTGCACAGTGGAGGATTGCGTCTCGGTCATGTCCATGCGTCCTCGGATGGAGGGGCCTCGCGGGGCCGTGATCGGGTGGGTCGGGGTCAGTCGCCGGGACGGACGACGACCTTGAGGTGCGTGGGGTCCTGCACGGGCGCGCGGAGGGCGTCCGCCGCCCGGTCGAGCGGGAACCGGCCGGTCAGCACTCCGGCCAGGTCCACCCGGCCGTTCGCCGCCAGGGCGATCGCGGGCGGGAAGGCACGCGCGTAGCGGAACGCGGTGCCCAGGTCGATCTCCCAGCGCTGCAGGAACGCCAGCGGGAGCCCGTCGACGGCGGGTGCCGCCTGTCCGACGACCGTGGCCCGGGTGGCCGGGCCGAGCGCCCGGATGCCCTGCCACAGCACGGCGGGGACGGCGGTGCACTCGAGCAGCCGGTCCATGCCGGTGTGGGTGAGCTCGGTGGTGGCCGTGTTGACCACCGAGGTGGCGCCCAGCTCGGCGGCGCGCGCCAGCCGGTCGTCGTTGATGTCGGTGACCACGACCTCCTCGGCGCCGGCGGCCCGGGCCACCTGCGCGACGAGGATGCCGATCGGGCCCGCGCCGGTGACGAGCACGCGGTGGCCCAGCTGGACGTCGGCCCGCTGGACGGCGTGCACCGCCACGGCCAGCGGCTCGATCAGCGAGCCGAGCTCGGTCCCGATCTCCTCGGGCAACGGGTGCACCGCCCGCGACGGCGCGACCAGGTATTGCGAGATCGTGCCGTGGGTGGGCGGCGAGCCGAAGCACGTGCCCGTGGGGCACAGGTTGTAGTGCCCGGAGCGGCAGGTCGCGCAGCGGCCGCAGCCGACGGCGGGCTCGACGGCGACGCGGGTGCCGACCGCGAGCTCGACGAGCGCGCCGGCCTCGACGATCACGCCGGACGCCTCGTGCCCGAGCACGGTGGGCTGCCGGAGCACGTTCTGCCCGTTGCGGCCGCTGGCGAAGTAGTGCATGTCCGAGCCGCACACGCCGACCGCGTCGACCTGGACGAGCACGTCGTCCGGGCCGAGCGCCGGCAGCGGCAGCTCCTCGATGCGCAGGTCCTCGGGTCCGTGCAGCACGGCGGCCCGGGTCTTCTCGACGATCACGCCGCCTCCTGGGTGTGGGTGAGCTCGCGGGCCGCGGCGTCGGCGCCGTGCCGGACCAGCAGGTCCACCAGCTCGGCGACGCGGGCGCGGAACCCGTCGTGGGCGGCCAGCTCGGTGCCGAGCAGGCCGGTGTCCAGGGCCGCGGCCACGAACTCCGCGGTGGGGCGGCCGGCGAGCCGCGCGAGCCGCTCACGGGCCGGGTCGGACATGGCCGCGGCGTGCGAGCCGGCGTCGAACCCGGTGGGCGGGGCGATGCAGCACAGGTAGGCGGCGACGGTCAGCGCCAGGCCGTGCGGCATCCGGCCCGCGGCCAGGTGGTGCAGGGCGGGCTCGGGGACGCGCTGGGCGAGCTTCACCGAACCGTCGGAGCCGACCTGGCGGGTGCGGTGTCCGAGCGCGGTGTTCGACCACCGGGTGAACAGCTGCGCGACGTACTCCTCGAGATCCACGTCCGCCGGCACCGGGACGGTGGGCAGGTAGTCCTCGCGCAGCACGGCGTTCGCCGCGGCGCGGATCGCGGACCGGGCGCTGGACTGCGGGATCGTGTCGCAGCCCGCTAGCGCGCCCAGATAGGCGATCAGCGAGTGAGTGCCGTTGAGCAGGCGCAGCTTGAGCAGCTCGTAGCCGGCGACGTCGGTCGTGAAGCGGGCGCCGCCGCGCTCCCACGCAGGCCTGCCGGCCGCGAAGTCGTCCTCGATCGCCCACATGCTGAAGGGCTCGGCGGGCACCGGGACCTCGTCCCACACCCCGAGCAGCCGGGCGGCCTCGGCGCGGTAGGCATCCGTGGTGGCCGGGACGATCCGGTCGACCATGCTGTTGGGGAACGCGACGTGCGCCAGGTACGGCTCGAGCTCCGCGCGCTCCGGCTCCGGCAGCGCGGCCACGAACTCGCCGACCAGGCGTGCGGTGGTGGTCCCGTTCTCGACGAGGTTGTCGCAGCTCATCACGGTGATCGGCGCGCCGCCCGCGCGGAGCCTGCGCTGCAGGCCGCGCACGATCTGGCCGAGCGTGGTCTGCGGCGCGCCGCCCGCGAGGTCGGCCCGCACGCCGGGGTGGTCGAGCGCGAGCGAACCCGTGCGCGGGTCGATCGTGTAGCCGTGCTCGGTCACGGTGAGGGTGACGATCCGGGCACCGGCGACCGCGTCGACCACGGCCTCCCGGTCCTGGGCGGCGACGAGCACGCCGGTGTGCACCGCAGGGACCGCCACGCGGCTGCCCTCGGGCGAGATCTCCAGCACCGAGTAGCGCAGGTCCTGGGCGCGCAGGGCGTCGGCGACGGCGGCAGAGCGGCTGGCCACGCCGAGGATGCCCCAGGGGCCGTCCTCGGCCTGCAGCGCGGCGGCGGTGTGGACGGCCTGGTGGGCGCGGTGGAAGTTGCCGAGTCCGAGGTGGACGATGCCGGTCTCGGTCACCTCCCGGCGGTGGAGGAGCGTGGCGCCCGGGGTGGTGCTCTGGGCGAGGCGTTCCGGGGTGGTCACTGCATCACCAATCCGTGAGGGTGCCGTCGAGCCGACGGGCGACGGGCAGGTAGGCGGGTTCGTAGGGGAAGCGGGCGGCGAGCGCCTCGTCGACCTCGATCCCGAGGCCGGGCGCGTCGCCGGGGTGCAGGTGCCCGTCGGCGTAGGTCCAGGCGTGCCGGAACACCTCGTGCACCCGCTCCGGGTACCCCATGTACTCCTGGATCGCGAAGTTCGGCGTGGCCAGCCCCACGTGCGTGGCGCCGGCGAGCGCGATCGGCGACACGTCCGATGGGCCGTGCGGGGCGAGCCGCACCTGCCACACCTCGGCGAGCGCGGCGATCCGGCGCAGGGGGGTGATCCCGCCGACGTGCGAGACCGCGGCCCGGACGTAGTCGATCAGCTGTTCGGTGATCAGCTGCTGGAACTCCCAGATCGTGGTGAAGACCTCGCCGATCGCCAGCGGGACCGTGGTCTGCTCGCGCACCCGCCGCAGCACCTCCTGGTTCTCCGCGGGGGTCACGTCCTCCAGCCAGAACAGGTCCACCGGTTCGAGGGCCTTGCCCAGCCGGGCCGCCTGGTTCGGGGTCAGCCGGTGATGGGCGTCGTGCAGCAGCTCCAGGTCGGGCCCGACGGCGACGCGCACCTCGGCGAGCGCGACGGGCACATACCGCAGGTAGGCGGTGGTGTCCCAGACCTCCTCGACCGGGGCCAGGCCACGGCCGGCGGGCTCGTAGGCGCCGCCGTCCTTGGTCACGCCGTAGACCGAGTCCAGCCCCGGCACGCCGGTCTGCACCCGGACCGCGCGGAACCCGCGCTCGGTCTGGGCCGCGACGGCGTCGAGCAGCGCCGGGACGTCCCAGCCGGTGGCGTGGGTGTAGGAGAGGATCCGGTCCCGGACCTTGCCGCCGAGCAGCTGGTAGATCGGCTGACCGCAGACCTTGCCCTTGATGTCCCACAACGCGAGGTCGACCGCGCCGATCGCGGCCATGGTCACCGGGCCGCGGCGCCAGTAGACCCCGCGGTAGAGGTACTGCCAGGTGTCCTCGATCGCGGAGGGATCGCGCCCGATCAGGATCGGGCAGACGTGGTCGCGCAAGTAGCTCGCGACGGCGAGCTCGCGGCCGTTGAGGGTGGCGTCCCCCCAGCCGACGACGCCGTCCGACGTGGTGATCTTCAGCGAGACGAAGTTGCGGCCCGGGCTGGTGATCAGCACGTCCGCCGAGACGATGGTGTTCGCGGTGCTCATTCCCCGGCCACCGCCACGACGTTGACCAGCCGCTCCCCCGCTGCCAGCCGCCGCACGTTCGCGGCGATGTCCTCGGCCCGGCCGAGGAAGGTCTGCCGGGTCAGGCCGGACGAGTGCGGCGTCATCAGCACGTTCGGCAGCTCCCGGAAGGGCAGCTCCGAGGGGGCGCCGTGGTTGCCGGAGGCCGGGTAGGAGTACCAGACGTCCAGGGCCGCGCCGGCGATGTCGCCGTTCCGCAGGGCCTCGAACACGGCCTTCTCCTCGACCAGCGGCCCACGACCCACGTTGACCAGGATCGCGCCGCACTTCATCCGCTCCAGCTCGGCGGGGCCGATCATCCCGGTGGTCTCCGGGGTGAGCGGGGCGCTGACCACCACGACGTCCGCGCGGTCCAGGAGGGTGCCGAGGTCGTCGGTGGAGCCTGCCCACTCCAGGCCGCGCGCGGCCGCGTCCACGTCCCCGCGGCGGGTGACGGCCACCCCGCGGGCGCCGAACGCGCGGAACCGCTCCCACGTCCGGGCGCCGATGTGCCCGAACCCGACGAACCCGATCGTCGCGGCGCCGAGCGAGTTCCCCCACGGCAGCGCCGGGTCGTGTGCCGGCGAGGCCCACTCGTCCCGGCGCAGCGCGGTGTCCTGGATGAGGAAGCCCCGGCGCAGCAGGATCGTGGCGGCCACGACGTACTCGGCGATCGAGTCCTCGTGGTGGAACGTGTTGGCGACGACCGTGCCCGGCGGGAGCGCGGGCACGTCGATCCCGTCCACCCCGGCGCCCGCGGCGTGCACGAGCTTCAGATTCCTCCCGGATGCGCCGACGGCGGCGGGGCAGCGGCCCGCGACGAGCACGTCCGCGTCGGCCACGGCCGCGGCGACGGCGTCGACGTCCCGGGGGTCCGGCCAGCTCACCTCCGCACCGGTCGGAAAGCCCTCCTCGAGGTGGGCCCGCAGCGGAGCCAGGTTGGCGTCGGCGACGACGATCTTCACGAGCGCACTCCGGTCTTGGGCTGGGTCAGCGGCCCGGTGGAGCCCCGGACCACGAGGTGGGTGTCCAGGCGCTGGGTGCGGGGGGTGCGGGCCTCCCCGGCCAGGGCCCGGCCGAGGACCTCGATGGACAGCCGCCCGGCGCGGCCCATCGGGACGTCGATGCTGCTCAGCGGGGGGTCGACGACCTGTCCGAACGGGATGTCGTCCATCCCGACCACGGAGAGGTCGGTCGGCACCCGGACGCCGAGGGCGCGGGCCCCGCTCATCACGCCCAGCGCCACGAGGTCGTTGTGCGCGATCACCGCGGTGGCACCCGAGGCGACCACCCGGGCGGCCGCGGCCGTGCCGCCGGACACGGTCTCGGTCTGCCAGTCCAGCATCTCCAGGTCGAGGTCCCGCTCCGCGGCGAGCGCGCGGACGACCTCGACGCGGTGCGCGTTGGACCACGATCGCGGCGAGCCCTGGACGTAGGCGATCCGGCGGTGCCCGAGCGCGGTCAGGTAGTCGATGGTCTCGCGCAGGCCCTGCGTCGCGTCCGCGACGATGCAGTCCGCGCCCGCGGCCTCCCTGTTCACCAGGACGACCGGCAGCCGCCCACAGAGGCCGAGCACCTCGTCGGCGTCCAGCCGCGACGAGCAGACGACGATCCCGTCCACCCGGCCCGCGAGGGTGCGGATGACCTCGCGCTCGCGCTCCGGGTCGAAGTCCGAGTCGGCGAGGACGACGGTGTGCCGGTCCTGCCAGCCCTGCCCCTGGACGGCCTTCACGAACGAGGAGAACACCGGGTTCGCGATGTCCGGCACCACCACGGCGATCGTCGCGGTGCGCGGCGTGACCGGCTCGGCGTCCTTCACCGCGGGCGTGTACCCCAGCTCTTGCGCAATACTCAGGATCTTGCGCAAGGTGTCTGGGCCAAGCCGGTCGGGGTCGCTGAACGCCCGGGACGCGGTCGACAGCGCGACATTCGCCCGCCTGGCGACATCGGTCAACGTAGGGCTGCTCACCGTCACTCCTCCTCGAGTCCGTCTCCAAGAGAGTGCAAGACGTTGCGCAAGCTTGTCAAGGCTTGCCGAGCGACACTCCCGCGCCAGGACGCCGAACGTCGCATCAGCCGGCCTGCCCTGGCTGTCCCCACGCTGGTTCGCCAGCAACCCCGGGACCTTCCCCGGCCTGCGGGGAGGGTGCCGTTCGCCCCTAGATGTAGCGACCCACCACGTTGTTGACAGGTCGTCCGGCGTGGCGGCTTGATCGAGGGGAGGGCCTCCGGGAGGAGTGGGTGGGTCTGACGCACCGACTCACCACCGAGGAGGCCCTCCGTGGGGCACCGTAACGCGCGCACCACCGTGCACGGCCGCAGGCTCATCATCGAACGCTG